>CAZKYX010000104.1:0-1563 GCA_964557125.1 uncultured Gammaproteobacteria bacterium | reverse complement strand
TGCAGGTACACCTTTCCCACACCCACTTTCCAACAACAATAAGCTAATGGCTAATGGCTAATGGCTAATGGCTAATGGCTAATGGCTAATGGCTAATGGCTTTGGCATAATGATGTTTATGAGGATTGTAAATCCCACAGCAGTGTTAGGAGAAGATGCAGCTGTCAAATTTCTTGTTAAAAAAGGGTATAAAATCCTTGAGAGAAATTTTAGAAAAGGATACGGTGAGGTGGATATAATTGCTTTAAATAGAAATACCCTAGTTTTTATTGAAGTTAAAACCAGAAGTTCAGATAGATACGGCACGCCATTTGAGGCAATTTCTCCATGGAAACTCAGGTCTTTAATTAGAGGTGCAAAATTCTATAAATACATGCTTCATCCAGAACTTCCAGAAGACCTTAGAATAGATGCGATTGGAGTAATGGTGTTGGGAGGTGAAATTGTATCAATTGAGCAGATAGAAAATATAACTTCCTTTTAGATATTGAGTGCTTTTTTGACTGCTTCAACTGAATCATTTTTGTTAAGTTCAAAGGTATTAATTATGAGGTCATAATACTTTCTGTCCCAGTGAACCCAGTCAGGGTCATTATTAGCATATAGCCTTCGCCATTTTTCTAGGTTTTGTCTATCACGCTCCTTAAGTTCGTGTTTTGCATCCTCAACAGACATTCCATCACGGTTAACAAGTCTATCAATCCTCACGTCTGCCTTATCCTCTCCATTTTTATCTTCGCATACAACAAATATTTTAAATACTCCATCAATCCCCTGAGCGTCAAACCCAGCTAGATGGCTTTGAACGACTCTGTGGTTTTCGTCTGAGAGAATCTTTTTTACCCTTTCTTCATACTCGAGATCAAAATCATCGGACCTGTCTTGAGCATAGCCATGATCGTTTGTATGTTCTCGAAAAAGTTTTCCACCATCAATAAGCTCCCAGTTAAGAATTTCGGCAAGGTTTTTTGCAAGCGTTGTTGCTCCACTTCCGATTCTTCCTGAAACGGTAATATTTCTAATGTTGCCAAGATTTTTGGGATCCATCGCTAATTTAAGACTGCGGGGCAGATTGCGCTTTTTTGCCTAGTATCAGAGTTTCTTCAACAAGTCTATTTGAATATCCAAATTCATTGTCGTACCAAGCAATAACCTTCACCATGTTGCCTGCAACAACCTGAGTAAGAGAAAGATCGGCTATTGAGGAGTGTGAATTTCCGATAACATCTGAAGAAACAATAGGATCGTTCGTAACTGTAAAAATACCTTTCCATCGTGGGTTTTCAGAAGCTTGCTTAAGAGCGCTATTTACCTCATCAACTGTTGTATCTCTCTTAAGTAAAAAAGTAAAATCTGTCAAGGAACCAACTGCGGTTGGAACTCTAATTGCAAGTCCATTGAAAATTCCCTGCAACTCGGGTATGGCTTTTGCAGCCGCAATTGTCGCTCCAGATGAGGTTGGAATGATGTTTTGTGCTGCTGCCCTCGCTCTCCTGTAGTCTTTATGTCCTCCATCATGGACATTTTGATCTGAAGTATAGGAATGAATAGTTGTCATCATGG
>CAZKYX010000103.1:0-1574 GCA_964557125.1 uncultured Gammaproteobacteria bacterium | reverse complement strand
TTTGGAGTCGGGCAGTACCATATCAAACGAGATAATTGCTTCTATTAAAGCAAATTAGTAGGGAGAATGAAAGGAGAGGTTGGGAAACAGACTCTACTAAACAGAGTATTGTTAAACACCACCACCCAAATGAAATAAACTCCTATTGCTTCCAGCCGGTATTCCCACACCAAAATTCTTGAGAATATTTCCCCTTACCTCTAACATATTTTTCAGCTGCTGTAATCTATTTCCAGGAATTAAATTATAGTGAGAGGGTGAATAAGGTGTGAAAACGTGGACTTGCGGAATGGCTATACCAGCATGCGCATTGATCCATGCATTTACTAACTCAGTTGTATCAATACCAGCAATTAAATAATATTCAGTATTTTCTGGTCCCATTATCTTGGCAGTTTGAGTAAGTATTCGAGACACTTCTTCTGCTGCAACCCTCCCTTTTATCGGCATTAGTTCTAACCTTCGCGATATATGCTCAAGCGTATAGCACATTCTGCCTGGCCCAAGTGCAGAATGTATTTGCTTTACCCCTCCCTGAGTAAATGCTTGGTGTCCAGCATAATAATAAGTGCCAACAAAACCTTTTTTTCTAGCAAGATTGATGAATTCAATTAAATATTCCTGCTGTGTCATTATTTCCCTAGGTAAAAAATCTCCAGATATGAAATTGATTTCTGTCATAGCTGCAAATCCGCCCATAGCAATAATTTTAGGATTGCTTTCTATATCGCTAATCAGTTCAGAAGGATTCTGGAGTTTTTTCTCTAGTTTTTCTCCGAGAATTCGCTCTCTATCTGGGTAAGCTCGCGCGCACCAGCTGCACATTGACTCACACGCAGGTCGTGGATTAATCACTAGTCGAGAATGCTGTCCCGCTCTATCTGTTCTTAAGTAAAACCTGCCAGTTAAACCATCTTTAGGAAATTCTGCGATACGTAATCCGGTGCTCTTACCATGAAAAAGAATTTCGTCGGTTTTCCACGTATAAGGAGTATCTTCAGGCAAAGAAATGAAGGCGGCCAATCTCCCCGCGTCCAAATCAATATTTTTTTCACCACGCTCAACTGCCCGTACTTTGCCGCCATCAGAAGAAACAAAGGCATCAACACCTGCTATCACTCCATCTTGTCTTCCGTGTATTTGTCTATTTTCAACATCAATTCCAAAAATGAATAACCCCAACCGATGCAATTCAGCGCTTGGGATACTATATTTTTCAATCAACCCAGCTGCATCAACTTCAGATAGTGGTGGATTAGTCACTTTGTCGATTGATACCACTTCAGGAATAAAAGTTTGTGGCTTCACGTGACGCAGTCTGTCAATTACATTCTCTACATTTATCATAAATACTTGTTTATTTTTAAGCTTGTGATTTTATCACACAAAAAAACAGTTATTAGAAAAGCAGCTAGTTCCTTGGTCAAAAAATCAAAATGCAAACTTCTCATGGAAAACGTGTGCGCTACAAAAAATCTAGCAGTGACAATATACCTACTTCGCGCTCTCCACATACACGCGTCGCACGCCCGCGGCCGCAGCTTTTTCTTTGACGATTTTTATGGCACCAATTT
>CAZKYX010000102.1:0-1605 GCA_964557125.1 uncultured Gammaproteobacteria bacterium | reverse complement strand
ATGAATTGAGTGTACCAGAGGCATACATTGATGCACTAAAAAAAGAGTCCGTCTTGCAAAGCGGGGTATATGAGTGGACTGCTTGTCGTATTGGTCAGTTGCCCAAAGTTGAAGGTAAAAAAGCAGTAGAGGTGGCGGCTGAATTAATTTCTCAAATTGACCCAAGTAACCCTTGGCGATTGGCGACACTCACTGAATTGATGGCCTTTGGATTAAATCATCCTGAGTTAGTCGAACACGGGTCTGCGTCTCGATGTATATAGAGGAGGATTGGCACAAGAAGGAACAGTCATTTTTCTTTCTAGAACAGGTGCAAGCGATGCTGAAAATTCTATGGGGGATAGTGATACTGGAATTGATGGTGCGGTTGAAGAACCTCAATCATATGCAGAAAAAGTGCAAGATTTTTACCGAGAGTTAGAAAAGTTCTCGGAGAGTGATATAGAGGAGTTACGGAGCGTTGTGGAGGTAACCCAATTGCTCGGACATGATTTTGCCAACTTGCGCGTTAAATTAGGTGACAATGTTTTTGATAAAATAATGAATGAAGTAATTCGCGCCAGAATACCGACTAATACACCTAGGCCTGATGGATTGTATAGAATAGCACCCGAGCGGGAAGATATATGTTTGGCAAATATTGAGCGATCTGGTCAGGTTGTCGGTACTGAAATGAGAGAAGAACTACTAGCTATACTACGCAATTCTGATTTATTAAATTCAGATATGATGAATTTGCGCGAGCGAGCCAAAGTGTCACATGGTGTCCTTTTTGAGCTTTTAAAATCTCTTGAAATTGATGCTACTTTTCCAAGAGAAGAATTAGCTGAGCTCACAAAACAGAGGAAAATACTCTCGAGTGCTATTGGCAATCAAAATCAACTCAACGTAATACATCCGCCCGTTGAGTAGTACGCTCCGCCAAGGCTTCTTTTAGAAAAATCAGTGGTTTATAAATGTGACCAGTCAAGGACGACAGACGGTCCGAGTCCTGAATTGCCAGAACGAGAAAAGCTTTTGAGGTAGATTCGACTGAAAGGAGAAATTAGCTGATGTTAAATTTAAGATTAAGAGGAAGTCTGGAATATAAATTATGTTTGACACAAAGTTTACCTTAAGATAAACTTTGTGTCATGAGTATAAAAACTGAAAAAAATAACATTGTGGGACTAAAAGAACTCCGACAAAATATGGAGAAATATATAAGTCGTGTAAACAAAGGCGAATCAATAACTGTCTTTCGTCGCTCTACCCCTCTATTTAAATTATCGCCAGTAGACGACGCTTCTGAATCGCAATGGGAAACAGTCGTGGATTTTACAAAAGAAATAGGTGCGGGGATGCCTATTGATGAGTTGCTGGCTTCAATAAAATCGCATGGACAGAAACGAAAAGTTTCTTAAGAAGCTTAGTGATAGAGAATTTGCGAACTTGTCAAAAACTCTTAAGCTTATTAAACTCGGCGAGACCAAAACTCTCGACATAAAAAAGCTTTCTGGACATTCAGATGTGTATCGTGTTCGTAATGGACAAATTCGTATAATATTTTTAGCCAATAGAGAGAAGATTGATATTTTGGAGATAAGTAGACGAGATGACAAAACT
>CAZKYX010000101.1:0-1657 GCA_964557125.1 uncultured Gammaproteobacteria bacterium | reverse complement strand
AGATAAGCCCTAGTCCAAAATGTCTCCAGTCTTCCTTTGGTAATATTTCCATAAGCTCCTTTTCAATTTTTACAGGATCTTTTTGAGCAGAAAGTCCAAACAAGTTACTCAGCCTTCTTACGTGAGTATCAACAACTACTCCCTCTGATTTTCCAAAAGCTTCTTGAAGGATTACATTTGCAGTTTTTCTTCCAATAAAAGGTAGTCCTACTAATTCCTCCATTGTTTCAGGTAATTTTCCTTTATATTTTTCAGTAACAATTTTTGAAGCTTCTAAAATTGCTTTTGCCTTTCCCTTGTGGAAGTTTATGCTTTTTATGTCAAGATCAAACTCATCAAATGTTGCCTTGTAATAATCACTCAAACTCTTGTATTTTTTAAATAAAGTTTCTGTAACTTTGTTTACTCCTACGTCAGTCTGTTGCGCAGATAATGCTACTGCCACATATAGTTCCCAAGGGTTAGAGTGATTTAGCGGAGAATGTGGGTCAGGATAAAGTTCCTTTAATTTACTTTCAATTTTCCCAGCCTTTTTCTTTAAATCCATATTATTCCCCATCGATAATTTTTGCCAAAATCTTCGCCAACTTTTCCGAATCATGACGCAGAAACTGTCCGTCACGAAGCATGTCTGCTCTCACTACATTATTCACGTTCAAATCATCGACAACAAACTCAACATTCTCCTCCTCATAGCGGTCAACAATTTCTCCGGTAGGTTTTTCTGTATTTATCGTTATAACATCTATCCTTCCTTTACCTATAAACTCTTCCATTCTAATGACAAAATCGGATGCCTTAAACCCGTTGGTTTCTCCAAATTTAGTCATGATATTTACATTGTAAATAACCTTTGCCTTGGAGTTCTTAACTGCACCGGCGATACCCTCTACCGCAAGGTTAGGTAAAATGCTTGTGTATACATCTCCCGGACCTAGAACAATAATATCTGCTTTGCTTATGGCCGATAGCGCTTTTTCGTTTGCTGGTGCAGAGGGGGAGAGGTAGATATCTTTTATCTTAATATTCCCGTCGTGCTTTGGTATATCTATATTTGTCTCTCCCTCAACTAACTTACCGTCTGAAAGATGGGCCATAAGTTTTGTTTTGGTAAGAGTAACCGGAATAACTTCGCCTTCAATATTGAGTATTTTCCCGGCCTCTTTGACAGCGCTCCCAAAATCCCCTGTGATTTTTTCAAGAGCAGTTAAAAGTAAATTGCCCATGCTGTGTCCACGAAGAGATGATTCTTCATCAAACCTGAAATTGAATAACTCGGACAGAACTTTCTTATTCGTATCCGAAAGTGCAATTAGGGCACGGCGTATATCTCCTGCCGGGAGAGTTCCGAACTCCTCACGCAAAACTCCTGTTGACCCTCCATCATCAGCCATATTAACTATAGCAGATAGTTTGTATGGATAATCACGGATGCCGGTTAGGATCGTGAATCCCCCTGTTCCACCACAAATAAAGACGACTTTTTTCATAAATGAATCCTACTACTGTAATAATTTAATATAGCCGCCCTTATATTTTGGGTGATTTTTTTTGAAATCATCTCCGTGTCCTATATCTTCAACTATTGGAACGTTTCTACTGCACAGTCCATTTTTCGGACAATCCTCAGGCGTCCAGACTTCATAGTAAATGTCGC
>CAZKYX010000100.1:908-1667 GCA_964557125.1 uncultured Gammaproteobacteria bacterium | reverse complement strand
ATGTCTCCTCTGACTGCAAATGAAGATTTAATATTAAAACTAGGAGTTCGTAAAGAAGATTTTGACAAAATGAAGGAGGAATGGCATTCGATGCCGAGCGAGGATAGACTTGATCAGTGGGCACGACTTCTTGAAACTTCAAGAAACTCACTCGGGGTGGAAATAGTAAAGGAATATGGTGTAAAAGAAATTCCTGGAGCAGTCGATCTACTGCGACGGATTCATGAAGCTGGATATTCCATTGGAATTGTTACCTCTGGATCACTTTCATATGCACGTGAAGTATTGGGTCAGCTGGGACTTGTTCATTACAATGCGGATGGCTCAATTTCTGCAGACTATGACATGGTTGTAGCTGGGGATATGGTTCAAAAACCAAAGCCAGATCCAGAGCCACTCGAGCATACACTTGAACTAATGAGAGGAATGCGAAGCATTAACCCTACTCCAGTTGCAATGTTTGGAGACTCCGGCTCTGATGCAAATTTCGCATTGAATACTGGGATACCACGAGTATTTATTCGTCGTAGTGAACATCTTTCTGAAGCAAAGGAAAGACAATTGGCTGATAATTTAGGAGCGAAAATAGAATTTTTGGATGACTGGAGTGCTTTTGATGTTGAGAGTTTGCATGAGATATCTGCCTCGATAGAAGGTCCAAGATTTTCGATGGCCGAGAGAAGGTAAATTGTCTGCGAAATTAGCGTTCGATGATTTATCCGCGCATCAAAATCCCCGAGCCTAAGTTCGTGTGCTAAT
>CAZKYX010000100.1:0-882 GCA_964557125.1 uncultured Gammaproteobacteria bacterium | reverse complement strand
CCCTGGGCCATCCACTAAATATGCATACGCCCCACATTGCTTCGCAGGATCGACATCAAATTCCCATTGATCTCCGATAGAGACGGTTTGTTTTGCGGGGATTACGGGCACATCATTTCGCCTCTCTCGAAGCTGCAGATACGTTTGGTACATCTTAATCGCTTTAATCTCATTCTTTTCAATCTCTCTAAATCTTTCAAATGCATTTTCATCCTCTCCCCACGTACATGCTGCAATTGCAACAGCCTTGCTCATTTCACTGAGACTGCCTGGGTGATATAAATCCTCAGCAGTCATAAGAGTTATTTCTCCATTTTTCAGTGCTTCCATAAGACCTGCTCTTTCAAGCATCTTGAGCGCATGGATGCGGGGACTTGCCGTGAGAAATACGGATCGGACACCGGATGCGACACTTTGGCTTATCCAACCGGGTAATTCATCATTTGGTTTTTCGAAAACCTCGTCAATATCCACTTTTCCATGTGTCAGCCACCGAAAAACATGATATCCATTCCGCAGATGCGGATAGTTGTCGAGGTATGTATCTAGTTCTGGTTGTCCCCGCTCATCTCCATATAAAGATTTATACTTTACAAGCATTTCACCATAAACCTGATGCCAGTATTGTTCTTCGAGATAATTACATACATCGTTGTTCCTGATAAATGACATAGGTGAATCAAGAATAGCTTTTTCATTCAGTGCTCCTGACATATCTCTGTTGTATTCTCCAATTAATTTTTTAAACTCTTCGAAAACGGTTTCTCCAAAGAATGAGTTTGAAAAACTGGTATTGAAGTGATCTTTGTATTTCAACCCGAGGACGGTACCGTCAATATCTATGATCATTTGGTTGATCGTGGGATTTGGCTTTTCGTACCA
>CAZKYX010000099.1:0-1700 GCA_964557125.1 uncultured Gammaproteobacteria bacterium | reverse complement strand
CGATTGAATTGTGTCCACTTGCATTATACCAAAAACCGCCAATGGCGGTAAAAACCAAAAAGGCGCAGCCTACGGCTGCCCAAAGTTCTTTTCTCCCCCCAAGAAAAACCAATGGACGGCTCTCCGAGCCGCCCGTATTTTGACTGCAACGCAGCCGTCTGGTCTTAAAATGGTGGAATTATACAACGAAGTTAGAACCTATTTCCAAGAAAATGCCTGAACCACGCCCCGCCAGCCCTAGATTTTGACTATTTTTGGATTCCCCCGCCGAATTTCTTTTTCAATTGAGAAAAATCAGGTCTGTCGGGTCGGCTGCGCTAAAGGGCAGAAACGACGTGGCTGGTCGGTGGTAGATTAAATCATTTACTGATGAAAAATGGTATAATTGTACTATGAGCGTAACCAATTCATACGAGCTGCTTAAAGAGATAGAGAAAAAGCTCAAAATTGAATACAAGCACAGATATGACATTGAGCCCTATGACTATCAAAGAGACGAAGCTAGAAGGGCTAAATTCGCACTTGTTTATAAAGGAACGTTTGGAATCGGGGGTAAGACCTTAATAGTTGCTAATGAACTGGACTTGGATGATAGCGTTCATGGCATAGAAGTAACTCAGGAGTATCTTAATGATGTTCCTAGGTTCGAGGGGAAACTCCAGAGAGAAACACAAAGAACAAAACTAAGAGAAGGATGGTGGACACTTCTATGGGTTGATTACTTTACCAATATAGATGGTCAGGAGCCAGAGATAAAAAAATTAATTTCAGAATCAGAATTATCCGAAAAAGATAAGAAAGAGCTCGAAGGAATGCTATTGCAAAAAGAAAATAAGGAAATAGTAGGCTGGATACCACCCATATCAGAAGCCAGAGCATGGGCTTTGGCAATAGCAATAGCCGAAAGTGCTTTAGGCATAAATGATGTTATTTTTCCCCAAAGAATGGACAATTATATTAAAACCAATGTTTCTCTTTCTCGTGAAGAAGAGACAGAATTGGATCAAATGGTTGCTGTAGACAGGTTAATGGCCTTGGCAATGAGATCTCAGAATGTACCGGAGTTCAGCAACCCAGAGTTAGATGAGATATTTGCGTATTACAAATGGTTGTATAAACTGTAGCCCTTTCTTTTATGTCTAGGTACAAATTCAAGAAATTGCCCGCCAATTTTGGTCGGATCAAAATCAACAAGGGTGAGTCATTGATACCCAATGATATTTATGAATATGCAAATGCTTTTCGTGGTGTCTATACACGTTCTGCACCAATACTTAAAAAGATTGCCGACCCAAAGTGGGCAGAACATCAGGAAATCAAACAAATGTGCGGCAAGGCGCAAAGTCTGGCGGTACAGATTGCTATGTCTAATGAACTTCTGCTAAAAGCGATTCTGCTAGGAAGTACCGGCGAGTTTAGTAAAGAACATAATCTTAAAAAGTTAGTGAATAGTTTAGATAAAAGATACCAAGAGATTATTAAAAAACACCTCAAAGATAACGGCCTCAAAGACGGTCATTGGGACAAAATCCTGAATATGTCGGCGCAAACTTTTGTAACTGCTAGGTACGGTTTTGAGGGTAAAGGTTATGTGCTAGATTTTATGACGCTGCAATTCCTCAATGAGGTACTTGATTACATATACAAAAACAAACTTCAAAAATGTGAAGATTTGGACAAAAAGATACAAAAAAACAAAG
>CAZKYX010000098.1:0-1854 GCA_964557125.1 uncultured Gammaproteobacteria bacterium | reverse complement strand
AAAATATGCATAATGCAAGTTTGGAATTTACCATGAATGTCGAAAATGAATCCATTAAGATTGAGGAAATCTCTGAATGGCTTGATAAACATTCAGTTAGACTACTTAAGTAGAAGCAGTCTTTACGCGTAGGAAAATTTGCTTGAAACTCAGGAGTATGTTATTTCCTAGTAATATGAAATTGATATCTTACAACATTTTGGATGGGGCGGTTAATACTTTGTCCCAGATTATTGACGTTGTAAATTCAGAAGCCCCTGATTATCTGACACTTAATGAAGCAAATACTTTTGCAAATGACAATAGTAAAATTCTTAAAGAATTTGCTCATGCCACTGGCTTTCCTTATTTTGAAATAGCACTTTCTGGTGAGATGGATTATAACGTTGCTGTTTTTTCAAAATACCCATTCATTAAAATTGATAAACTTCAGCCCTTAGCAAGAGCATGCATTGTCGCCAAGATAGAGTCCCCAATTGGCATAATTTCTATTGCAAGTCTTCATTTAACTCCGTATTCTGAAGACCTCAGACATCCTGAGATAGATAAAATCCTTGAGTTCCAAAAAAGTGAAGAAAATAGAATTTTGATGGGGGATATGAACTCACTTTCTAAAAATGACAATTATAATGTTGAGATTGTTAAGAATTTTAACGTTAAGCAGACTAAGAAATTCACAACCGATGGAGTTCTTCGATTTGACGCAATTGACAAGATCATGTCCGTAGGATACTTTGATTCTGCATTCGAGCTGGGTGAAAATCATGAAACCACAGTACCTACAAAATCAAACCAGGATCCGGCGCACAAATTCATGAGGCTTGATTATATTTTTGTATCAAAGCCATTAGTTAAAAAACTTAAGTCCTATGATGTTGTAAAAAATGGGCTAACAGATATTGCCTCCGACCACTACCCAATAACTTTGACAATGATATAATTTTTGTCATGGAAAAGACTCAAATAAAAAACAGGAAAGATCAAAAGATTGTAGTTGTTGTATCAAATCCTGAAAAGAGCAGTGGGCTTTCTTTTGTTATGCATGGGTTGGGCGGATTCAAAGAGCAACCTCACATACAGGCATTTGCAAAAGCGTTTTTAGATAAAAATTTCACCGTTGTAACTTTTGACACAACAAATACATATGGAGAAAGTGATGGAAATTACGAAGATGCTACAACTACCAATTACTATGAAGACCTGGAGGACGTTATCAAATGGGCGAAAACCAAAAAGTGGTATAAAGAGCCATTTTACCTTGCAGGACACAGCTTGGGAGGAATTTCTACTGCACTTTACGCACAAAAACACCCAGAAGAAGTAAAGGGTCTTGCCCCTATCTCGACAGTTGTTTCGGGAAGTCTCAGTATGGAAATTATGGATCCTAAAATAAGAGAGTCTTGGAGGGAGACTGGTTGGCGTGAGCAACCAAGTGAATCGATCCCTGGGTTAATAAAAAGGCTAAAGTGGTCTCATATGGAGGACCGCATAAAGTACGATCTTTTATTGGAGGTAGAAAGACTTTCAATGCCAGTTCTTCTAATGGTTGGGGATAGTGATACGAGTACGCCGCTTGAGCACCAGCAAATGCTATATGACGTTCTACCTGGTGACAAAGAAATACATATTTTTAAAGGTTGCGATCACAATTTTAGAGAACCTGCTTTAGAAGAAAATATAAAAAAGCTTTATTTACTCATGTCTTCATGGATTGAAAAAGTTGAAGGCAAAAATGTTTGATTTTAAAAATATAAAACTCGTAAGGGCAAGCAGGAGGTCAATTGCCATCATGGTTCATCCTGATGCCACTGTTGAGGTAAGAGCGCCAAAATTTATTCCTGAATTTGCGATAAA
>CAZKYX010000097.1:0-1864 GCA_964557125.1 uncultured Gammaproteobacteria bacterium | reverse complement strand
TTGCAATTAGATCGGCTACATCAATCTTTTGCTTAATTAGGTCAACATCATCCATTGGTTGTGTGTAGTATACAACGTAGTTAATAATTATTTAATCTTTATGCTCCATACTCTTCCTGTGGTTTGTAAAGTTTTATCTTCAACGGTAGTCGGTCTTGATGGCGTTTTGATAGAGGTTGAGACAGATATTCTTAATGGTCTTCCTGCATTTACGATAGTAGGATTGCCTGATAAGGCAGTCGAAGAGTCAAAAGAGAGAGTCCGAAGTGCGATTAAAAACTCTAGCGGGGATTTTCCTGCCAAAAAAGTAACCGTTAACCTTGCACCAGGCGACCTTCCAAAAGAAGGTCCTACATTTGATTTGCCAATAGCAATTTCGATACTTCTCTCCTCTGGTCAGCTGATCCAGAATATTGAAAGTTCACTTTTCGTTGGGGAATTGTCTCTAAGCGGCAAAATCAGACTCTCTAGGGGGATACTCCCTATGGTATTGGCCGCAAAAGACAAAGGGATTAAGGACATTTACATCCCATATGCCAATAAACATGAAGCAGAAATTGTGCATGGAATAAATATTTACGCTGTATCAAATTTAAAAGAGCTATTTAATCATCTAACAGGCGAAAATCCTATAAAGCCACTCGAACCCGTTGCTTTTACTCCCGATGCTGGAGATGAAGAATATAGCTTCGACATGAAGGATATAAAAGGGCAGGCTTACGTCAAAAGAGCCGTTGAGGTAGCGGTCGCAGGAGGGCACAACATCTTACTTAAGGGCCCTCCGGGTGCTGGGAAAACATTAATTGCAAAAACTATTCCATCCATTCTTCCCCCACTCTCATTCGAAGAAGCACTTGAAGTTACTAAAATTTATAGTATCTCAGGTCTTTTACAAGGAAAATCCATACTTAAAACCCGTCCGTTTAGAAATCCTCACCACACAACAAGTCATGTTGGCCTTGTTGGGGGATCGGCAAACCCAAAGCCTGGGGAAATATCACTTGCTCACAGGGGAGTGTTGTTCCTTGATGAATTGCCCGAGTTTTCAAGATACGTTCTTGAAGCGCTTCGACAACCACTGGAAGATGGGGTTGTAAGTATCTCAAGAGCAAGGGAGAGAGTTAATTTTCCATCCAGATTTATGCTTGTTGCAGCGGCCAATCCTTGTCCATGCGGATATTTCGGGGATAACACGAAAGTTTGTACGTGCTCTGCTCAGCAAGTATTAAAGTACCAGAAAAAGTTATCAGGTCCACTACTTGATAGGATAGACATACACATTGACGTTCCTGCTGTTAAAGTTGAAAAGCTTGTTGATGACAACGAAGAAGCAGAAGACTCGTTGACGATTAGAACAAGAGTTCAAAAGGCGGTATCTGCTCAGCATAAAAGATTTGAAGGTCGAAAAATTATCATGAATTCTGAAATGTCTAGCCGGGACATAAAAGATCTGCTATTAATAGAAGATGAAGCAAGGGGTATAATGAAGGCAGCCATGAAGACACTTTCGCTATCTGCACGTTCATTTAACAAGGTACTTAAGATCTCAAGGACGATTGCTGATCTTCAAAGTTCAAAAATGGTTAAAGCTGAGCACATTTTGGAGGCTCTTCAATACCGCCCAAAGACAATCGAGTAAATGAGAAATTTTGTATCATCAACTCATGCCCTGCACGAGCCTCAAGATACGATTTTTGTTTAAATAAGTGTATGAGAAAAATCGTAATTTTCATTTTTTATTCATTTTTCCTTCTGATTTTAGGAAGAAATCTTTTATTTATTCCAGCAATAAGCATTGGTGGAGATTCTAAAGCTATGGAACCTGAGGAAATACGTGATGAAATAGTTGAATATCTTAAAACTC
>CAZKYX010000096.1:0-2013 GCA_964557125.1 uncultured Gammaproteobacteria bacterium | reverse complement strand
CCACCGCATGGTTTTTCAAAAGGAAGCTGTGATAATATTTAACAATGAAGGAAGAAGATGAGGGTTCAATAAAGAGTTGGTTTGTCCCATTTACCACAACAAAAGCAATTACTTTTATCATCCTAATTGGTCTTTCTGTCTATTTCAACGTATTTTTTAATGGTTTTGTTTGGGATGATAAATCTTACATTATAAATTATCCCCAAGTTCACTCAGTAGATTTGATAAATTCTTTTAAGCCAAACCTATTTAATACTGGTAGTCAATATAGACCAATCCCGGTCGTGTATTTTTCAACTCTATATTCCCTATTTAATACGCAGCCGTTTTTCTATCACTTCCTGCAAATTTTAATTCATATTGTCAATTCAGTAATTCTCTTTTTAATACTCAAACATTTTTTTTCAAAAGCTCCATCCTTTTTGCTATCATTAGTATTTTTGGTCCATCCAATAAATGTGGAGTCGGTTGCATATATCGGTGCGTCCGGAAATCCTCTCTTTTTTCTATTTGGTTCAGTAGCACTACTCACAAGCCTTAAAAAAAAATTGGATTTCAGGATTGTGCCACTGGTTTCATTTTTTTTGCTTTTAGCACTTCTAACAAAAGAAACAGCAATATTATTTGCACTAATAATCCTTACCTATACATATATCTTCAAAAAAAAGTGGTTACTTATGCAATTTATTGCAACAATTGGCTCAATCGCGGCTTACGCCTTAATAAGATTTGGGATAGGAGGTATATTTTTTGAAAAGCTTGAACTGACTTCTGTTGCAAGATTGACTTTTATTGAAAGACTTGCAAATATTCCTGCGGTTGTCTTCTACTATCTCAAAACATTTCTTTACCCTGATAAATTGTCGATCGGTCAGGATTGGATTATCAAAGAAATTACTTTTGAGTCATTCTATCTTTCAATTATTATTGAAATTATTTTACTTTTCTTGCTTTTTTATATAGTAACTTTTCTTTATATAAAGCGAAGAAAAGGATTTAAAGTGTTTATATTTTTCTTAGTATGGTTCTTGGGAGGGCTTATCCTACATTCGCAAATTGTAGCATTAGATTGGACTGTTGCTGACAGGTGGTTTTATTTTACACTGGCTGGTCTTGCTGGAGTTACTGGAATTATTCTAGAAAATTTTACGCCAAAAAAAATGAAGATTCTTACGACTATAATTCTAGCGTTGGTTATTGGACTTTTATCTATAAGAACTATTGAGAGAAATACCAACTGGAAGGATGCAATAACTTTATATGAGCACGACACGAAAATTTATCAGACGTGGGATTTAGAGAACAACTTAGGCGCTGAGTATAAGTATATAGGCAATCAAGAAAAAGCACTTGAGCACTACCTTTATTCCGTTGATATCTTCCCCTTTGAAACAAACTTGTTAAATGTAGGAATTGTTTACGGCAATCTTGGAAATACTATAAAGGCTATGGAGTATTTTTATAAAGCATACAATGCTAAAAGCTATGCACGTGGTCATAAAAGAAGTTTGATAACTTATCAAAATTTGGTCCAAACTCTTCTAATTTCAAAAGAGCCAGAGAAAGCAGAAGCAATTCTTGAGGAAGCCGTAGCTGATTATCCAGAGTCCTCAGTTATGTGGGTGCTAGTTGCCATTACAAAGCAGCGGCTCGATAAAGACACTGATGCGTCAAGTGCTGCCAAAAGAGCGCTCGAGTTACAGAATGACGATTTATCAGGCTATATTTACAAAAAAATTCAAGACAATTCAAAGATAGAAATAATCCCTGAAATAAATTCTGTCAAGTTTCTTTAAACTTTGTGACATAAGATTGAATAAATAAGAATTATATATTTTGATATATTTCCAAATTATTGACTTTTCCTTAAACGCAATGTTAAATGAAACGGATACATAATGAAAATTAAGATAGAATTATATATTCTTTCCTTCTTTGCTTTGTTCTTCGTATTCCTAATTCCTCAGCAGGCATTTGCAGACAATTTTACACTTTCTGGAACAGTGAAAGACA
>CAZKYX010000095.1:0-2062 GCA_964557125.1 uncultured Gammaproteobacteria bacterium | reverse complement strand
ATTTGATTCTCTCCAAGATTTTGGAACATTCCAGACTTTGCGTTAAGTCTATGCGCTTCATCAACAATAAGAGTATCAAAAAGATTTTTTTCAGTATCAGTAAATGCACCAGATCCACTGAATAAATTTGTGATTTGTGTCTTTTTCATAGAATTTGCCAATTTACTTTCGTATACGGCTCGTGGTGCTGCATTTTTTGTAACGTATTGGGCAACTTGGCCATGATTGGTATAAGCAACGAGCAAGTTAATAGCTACAACTGACTTTCCCGTACCAGGACCTCCCTCAACAATTAAGACATTTTTATCCTGTGCGCTTGATTCTCTGGCAAGCCGTAGAGCTGTTTCATACACAATCTTTTGATCATCGATCATTACAAATTCCTGGTTGCCTTGAAGAAGTGAGGATAACTTGTCAGCCAAATTTTTTGAAGGTCGTATTCTTCCATGATCAATCTGAAACATTATGTCTTTGTGGTCACCATGTTTTATATATTTTTTGATAAAGTCACGAAGTTTTATCGCGTCATCTTTTAAGAAAAGTGGGGCCTTGTCGATATATTCTGTATAAAAGTCGCTATTAATAATCCCGTCCTCTTCATAATTGTGAAGATACGCACATGGAATAAGTGATATTTCCTTGTCCTGTACCTCTGAATTAAAGTCCTCTAACAATGCGGCGTATGACCACGCTTGGTACGATGGGTGGCTTACTTCTCTTATTGCTCCGCCAACATAAGTTCTTACGACCGCATCCATTGTGGTTAACTCAACATTGCTCCATTGCTTTAATTCGATTATTATCGCCGCACTTTTATTTTCTACATCCAAACCGGTAATTATAAAGTCGATTCTTTTTGAGGTTTGAGGAATTCTATATTCGATAGAAATCTTCACGTCGTCTGGTATTCCTTGATCCGCTAATACCAAATTCATGTACATCATAGAATTCTGATATGAATTTATCTCTGCTTGACCCACTCCATGACCAAGCCTAGCTTTTAAAGCCATTACAATTTTGTCCTTTATTACATTGCCGAGAACGTCATCAAGAAAAGCGCTTTTTGTAGAGGAGTAAACAATCATTATTTTAATTCTGTGTATTTAAGAGCAGTACCCTTAGACCTTGCGATAGGATACTTTTTTTCATTTTCCTTCATTTTTGATTCTAATGCTTTGTACAAATCGATTCCTTCATCGTGAGCCAATAAAAGCAACCAATAATAAACGTCTGCAAGCTCTTTTTCTAAATCTTGTTTTCTATCTTGTGGAACTATGTGGTCTTTTGACCATTGAAAAATTTCGACGACTTCACTTGCCTCAAGCATGAGAGATATAGCTAGATTTTTTGGGGAATGAAACTGTTTCCATTTTCTCTCTTCACGAAATTTCAGTATAAGATCAACAAGCTCAGCATGGTTCATTTGAACTAATTCTATCATAAAGTGAGCTCTGTCCATCAATTAATTGTTATAATAAATTTATGAATACTTCTCCCACCACTCATCGATTTGTTGCGATCTTGAATAAAAAAGTCGAGCAGGGGAGGGTGATGAATGCTTTGGGACACATGGCAGTGGGATTTTCTCAATTGGTAGATAACAAAGAATCTTTGAGATTTGATAACTACACAGACGGAGATAATAATTTACACAAAAGTATTTCAGACAATCCATTTATAGTGCTTGCAGCAGACAATTCAAATCAAATTCGGACATTAAGAAATAAATTGGTAGAGCTAGAAATTCCATTCAATGATTTTTTAAGCACCATGGTAGAAGGCACTTTTGAAGACCAACACAAAAGGACAGAAATGACTCCAGAAGCAGAATTAGACTACTGGGGAATCTGCTTCTTTGCGGAAAATGAAATCTCAAAAGAACTCACAAAAAAATTCTCCCTCTGGAAGTAGTTGGTGGTTGGTGGATGGTGGTTGGTGATTGGACTATATATACCCATTAAACATTTGCCGTATCAAGGAAGCGCGTTAAAATTTTTCAAGAGCAGTGAAGGCATCAACAAGAGTATGGAGATATTTATCTTTTTTTGAAATTCTTACCAAG
>CAZKYX010000094.1:0-2064 GCA_964557125.1 uncultured Gammaproteobacteria bacterium | reverse complement strand
CAGACTGCTTGTCAAAAATCGTGAATCCTATATTGGAAGGAAATGCAGATGTAGTAATTCCAAGAAGGGAAGACGCGCTTTTCAAAAAATCGTACCCATTATATATGTATGATTCAGAGGTTGAAGGAAATACGCTTTACAATGAGGAGCTCAGGTCGCACGAACTTTGGGGTATGAATGAAGACGATCTAGATGTATTTTTTGGACCTCGGGTGTTTCGAAACAACAGAGAGCTACTGCTTTCACTATTTAGAATGTACAGGGCAAAGCGCGTTAAGTCTTTGCTTCACCAATTTGTATTCGATCTGGAGGAATATTCAAATGCACAGTTCTTTCCAGTGGTACAAGCTCTAAAAAAGGGGAAGAAGGTGGTTGGGGTTACTATACCTTTTGAATATCCAAGACTTCAAAAGGAGAATGAATTGAAGGGGAATTTGGATTACTTTATTGAGAAAAGAAAATTTCAAAAACTTACCATTATTGTAGAACTCATGCATTTTATGGGGTATCTTGATCACAAACGAAAAACGAGAATAACGCTCCCAAAGACTAGCGGGTAAAAGTTTCGGGGAATGTTTCTGCAGGCGAAATTCCAGATGAAGCGCAATATCCTTCTCTAATTTTGTATTCCCAATCATACGGAGCCTTTGTCGTCATTCTGTCATATATATCATCCCCAAGTGTTTTCTTGAGGCCATTTTCAAATGTTGTCCCACTTCGCTCCAAAACGTTAAGTACTTCTACTTTCTGCCTGCCACTGTTTTTGAGTCCTTCAAATCTGTCCTTGAGTGGAGTTGGTCTTTGTCCATAGGTCCAATCGCAATAGGTGAGTATATTGTCCAAGGCATTTGTCATGAACCCGTTTTCGCCAGCCTCGGCCAAGTGGTCCGCATGGTTTTCGACTCTCATAAGATCAATCAAGAAGGGATGCGCTTTTTGTTTTTTTAATAGCATCGTTGTGAGAAGTCCACTGTCGGCAGGGGCAATGGGATGCGCCTTATCCTGTAGGCTGTGCCATACCTTTTCATCCATCTGTCTTCTACCAGCATGAGAGATAAAGAAAAAGTCCCTAAGAACTGCAGTATTTAATCCTTTAAAAGAATGAGCGTCAAATCCGAGTTCTTGCCACTTTTGCAATTGATTCTCACTCATTTCAGAGAGCTCATCGGTTAAATAGGTAACATGTCTTGCAGTGCCCATGACGTGATTAAAAATTCCCTTCCAGCGAGCAGCATCCTCAGGTTTTTTAAGACCGTACATACCTGACCCCTCCGTTAGAAAGTACACATTTCTAAAGACTCCATCTGGTCGAGAGTCAGAGGCTTTGGTTCCGTGTGTAACATTTCCAAGCAAATAACTGAGCGTTGGGAATTCATATAACGTTTCTCTTACCGATTCATTTTTTACGCCAAATCTAGACACAAAGCTGTCAACGTCTATGTATGAGTTGATTTCTGCTCGTGGAGGAATTGCACTTGAGGTTTCTCTTTTGTAATTTTCTGGTGTTTGGCTGAGTTTTTCTGACATATGGGGATTCTAACCCTCAACTTCTTAAGTGTCAATATTTGTTTGAAAAACTATAAGTATTGTACAATGACTCTAGTATGAGAATTGGTATTGATATAAGTCAAACAGCTTACGGTCAAACAGGGGTTTCAAATTACCTCTTAAGTCTTGTTTCAGAGCTTGCAAAACAAACAGGAAATGAGCTTGTGCTTTTTTTCTCCTCATTAAGGCGGGAGGTCCCAAACGAAATACTTTTCTTGGCAAAAGACAACAAACGGGTAATAATAAAAAGGTTTAGATATCCTCCAAGTGTGCTTAACCTCATGTGGAACAGGCTGCATATCATGCCTGTTGACAGACTTATAGGGGAAGTGGATTTTTTTATAACGTCTGATTGGACCGAGCCGCCCCTTGCGAGTGGCAAAAAAGCAACCATACTGTACGATTTAATTGTGTATAAATATCCAAAAGAAACGGCAAAGAGTATCATTGAGGTTCAAAAAAAGAAATTGTCATGGGTTAAAAAAGAAAGTGATGTTGTTTTTTGTATTTCAGAGT
>CAZKYX010000093.1:0-2080 GCA_964557125.1 uncultured Gammaproteobacteria bacterium | reverse complement strand
TTAACTTTAATTCACTGAGATCATCGAAAAAAAATCCCTCAGAAAAGGCCCCCTTCATATTAACGGAAGTTGACCTGATTACCTCGTTTGAAAATAGACGGGAAACACTGCTGCAATGTCAGACGCTTTTTCTTATTTGCGAGCTGGTTGAGGCTCTTTGTCCTTATGGCCAAAGAAATACTGAAGTATATTCTCATATCGGAAAATTTATAAAAAAAGGAGACTTTTCGACTGAAGCAATAAATAGCTGGCAAACGAATATCCTTTCGATTCTCGGTTATTGGGATGAGGATAAGGTTTTTACCAGCGAGAAGGAGTCACGAGGATTTATTGAGCAGTTACTCGAACGAAAAATCCGTTCTCAATCATTCACAATTTAGTTTTTTGAAAAAATGATAGCCTCTGGTATACTTGTAATCGTTCATGGAGAATTCAACGTTCACTAAAATTACTTCACTTGCCAAAAGGCGCGGCTTTATTTATCAAGGCAGCGAGCTTTATGGTGGGCTTGCAAATACCTATGACTACGGTCCAACAGGTGCCGAATTACTGCGAAATATTCGCAATCTTTGGTGGAAGGAATTTGTGCAAAAGCGTGATGATGTTGTAGGTATCGACGCAAGTCTTATATCGCATCAAGAAATTTGGAAGGCTTCTGGTCACACTTCTGGATTTTCCGATGCTCTAGTTGACTGTAGAAATTGTAAATTGAGAATGAGAGCAGATCACTTGATTGAAGGATTCCTCGAATCAGCTAATGTTTTCTTGAGTAGTGACTCATTTAAGACTGACGGGCATGATCTCAATGACGATATCTCTGAAAAATATAAAGGTAAGCAGCTAGTTGAGGGGCTTCCCGAAAAATACATGGATGTTATTATTGAGTCTCACAAGATTTCTTGCCCTAACTGCGTTGAGAATAATGGCGACAAGTGGACAAAAGTGAGGAAATTTAACCTGCTTTTTCCAGTTAATATGGGAATTGTTGAAGGAGCGCAGGGGCTTGCATACCTGAGGGGAGAAACAGCTCAGGGAATGTTTGTTAATTTCAAAAATGTCATTGAGTCAACAAGAGTAAAGCTTCCATTTGGAATTGCTCAGTTAGGAAAAAGTTTTAGAAATGAGATAACGCCTGGAAATTCCGTATTTAGAACCTTAGAATTCGAACAGGGAGAAATCGAGTACTTTTTTGATCCAGAGGTAAGTAACTGGGAGGAATTATTTGAACAATGGAAGACTTCTATGTGGGAGTTTGTTACAAACCAAGTTGGAATAAAGGAGGAAAATTTAAGATGGCGTGAGCATTCAGATGAAGAGCGCTCATTTTATAGCAAAAGGACAGAAGATTTGGAATTCAAATTTCCATTTGGTTTTAAGGAATTGTGGGGACTTGCTTACAGAACTGACTACGATTTGTCGCAGCACGAAAAAGGTTCTGGGAAGGAATTGAGATTTAACGATTCACAAAGCGGTAAGAAAATATTGCCTCATGTGATTGAGCCTGCGGTTGGTATCAATAGAATATTTTTGATGGTTTTAAGCGATGCTTATGTTGAGGAAGAGAAGAGGACTGTGTTAAAACTTTCTCCAAAATTGGCTCCATTTAAAGCAGCTGTTTTTCCCTTGCTTTCCAACAAAGAAGAGCTCGTTTTAAAAGCGAAAGAAGTTTTGAATATGTTAAAGGTCGATTTCCCAATCGCGTTTGACTCACGTGGCAACATTGGAAAGAGGTATTTGGCTCAAGACGAGATAGGTACCCCTTACTGTATAACAGTTGATTTTGAGAGTTTGGAAGACAACGCGGTTACTGTGAGGGATAGGGATACAACGGGGCAGCAAAGAGTGCCAATAAGTGAGCTGTATTCATTTATCTCCAAAAGCCAGCAATAGACCCCCCCGTCTTATTTGTATTCTATTTCATTTTTGTACGTAATGCTTTTTGAATATAAGTCCTTCTTGGTTTCTAAAATCACACATCGGGAGTGTGAGAGGCTAGAGAAAAGCGTCTTAGATTCAAAGTCATAAAATCACACATCGGGAGTGTGAAGTTCAAAATGAAAAATCATTCTCGAAAGTAAGA
>CAZKYX010000092.1:0-2083 GCA_964557125.1 uncultured Gammaproteobacteria bacterium | reverse complement strand
GATTCGTAACCCTTTTTCCAAGTCGTAAATTTGTAACCCCTTTTGTAATTATCAGACAATAGTTCAAAAGCTTTGTCTAACTTTCTTGCTTTTAGGTAATTATAAAAAGCATTGACTGCCTCAAGAGAGCTTGCATCAGGATCAAATGTTATTCTCTGGATGTCTTTGAGAACGTCTTCTTTAGAATTGGTCATCTCAACCCATTTCTGCAGAATTGATTTGGTTGAAATTGCCATGCCAAGCCCCGCAAGTCCCGAAGTATTTATTCCTTCCACCTCACCGCAAATATTTACCATCGGCCCACCACTAACACCACCAGTGTAGGTTATGTCTGTTTGTAGATATTCAACACCAACATCTTTTGACCTTCTACGTCCTGCCAAAGCTCCTTTATTTACAGATGCTTCACCGGCAAGATCGCCTCCCATCGGAAATCCGATGGCCAAAAGCTCTTCTGCAGGATTTAGCTCTTCAGGCTCTCCCCATGAAATGACAGGCAAATCTCTATTTACTTTAAGAATTGCAAGATCTGCATTTTTGTCAGCCATTACAATTTCTGCTGTTTCAAATGAGTTATCGGGAAAAACAACTTTTGGAGTCGGCTCAAATTCTATAACATGAAAATTCGTTAGAATGTAGCCTCCCGACTGAATTGCAAAGCCCGATCCTTCAGCTTCACCACCTATAATTCTGACAACTGATTTTCTGACTTTATCTATCGTGTCTTTCTCATTACAGTTTATTTTTTCACTACCCCCCAATTTTTTCTCAACTAATAAAACTTTTTGAGATAGTTCATCAAGTTTTTTACTTTGGTTTTTTACTTCACTTCCGACAACTGCCAATGCAACTAATAATATCCCGATGCAAATAATTCCTAAAAAGGCCAGAATTCTTTTCATTGATACACTTAGTGAATTAAATATATGTCGGACAAATGCACGCGAGAGCGAAAGTGACCTTTTAATTCCGATTGTAAAGTGAAGAATTATGAGAACAATTACCAGACTTGCTAGATTTTGGCCAATGATCATATATAGGAATGGAGAAAAAATTACTAGAAGAAAAACAAGCACAAAAAATTTTTTAAATTTTTCTTCTCTTGGATGATGGATACGCTCCCTTCTTGTAGTTTTATTAATCACAGTACCTATTCTTATAAATCAATTAGAGCATGAAAGCAATTAGAATAATAAGTGGCTCCACTTATTAGGTTCTTGACTTCAATGATACCTTTTGATATAAAGTGATAAAGTTATAGTATTAATTTATGGGCTGCCTCCGGGTAGCTCTTTTTGTATTAAACCGTAGGAAAGGAGGAAATGTTATGAAAAAGATTATTTTCGTACAAGCGTTTATTCTCACAAGCCTATTTGTTGTTACCCCCGTTTTTGCTCAAAGTGCAGATGTTTCTAAAATTCAAAGCTTCATACAAAACATAATTCAGATCTTTGTTACGCTTTCAGGACTAATTGCTACAGGATTTTTTGTATGGGGAGGAGTCAGATACATCACAAGCTCAGGTAACCCTGAAGCTTTAGACGGAGCAAAGAAAACAATTTTTTACTCATCTGTAGGACTTGCAATAGTTCTAGGAGCATTTGTATTGAGTAATATTGTGACGAGTGTTTCAACAACTGCTTTTGGTGCGGCTCAATAAAAACTATACATGAAGTTATTAACGATTCTCGCATTCATTACTGCGATTTTTTTCGCAAGTGTCAATCCTGCTCTTGCAGCCAGTAATTCCGAAGTGTCTTCTTTTACTTCCCAAACCTTAAACGTTCTTTTTGTCGTTGCCTCACTTTTTGCAACCCTATTTCTTATTAAAGGAGGGTATGAATACATTACCTCATCCGGCAAACCTGATTCAATTGAGCATGCAAAACTCACAATAAGAAATGCATTGCTTGGACTTATTCTTGTTCTTGGAGCAGCAGTAATTTCTTCAGTCTTAAGTAATTCATTTACTACACCTAGCGCCTCATTTACCCAAACTCAAATAAACCTAAAACCGATAGTGCCAACTACTCCCTCAAATGGGCTAACCCAAGTGCTTCTTGATGCAATAGCAGGATTTATG
>CAZKYX010000091.1:0-2123 GCA_964557125.1 uncultured Gammaproteobacteria bacterium | reverse complement strand
GATTGAGCCCTCAAAGGGCGGCTCTCTCAAATGCGCCTTTCAAACCATGCTGCCCATGGTTACGATATGAAGGCTCTTTTTTCTTTTATTTTCCTGCTTTGTTGTATCTATAGCGAAGACTTAGAAAACTCTCAAGCAGACTCCTAGAGGCTGGTGCCAAGCACCAGACAAAGGGAGGTTGCTTGCAAAGGATGGATAAAGGCTAAGTAAATCGAACGAATCGCAGAGCCCGGCCCCTTTCACAGATGGAAGGAAGAGGGCATGAGGAAAAGCCTAAGTCGCCAACCGTACTCGGGAAATCCGACCGTACGGGATGACAACGGGGGCTTCGAGAATCGTATTCTTAGAAATAAGGATGTGCGCTCGAAATCTATCCAAACATATTGCACGTACGGATCTGTGCGGGGGATGTCGGATAACCGACATTCCTACCGTGACCCCCAATCTATGACCTCAAAATTATGTCCTCAAAATTTGGAAAATTTTTCAAAAATTTTGCAAAGTCGAGCTCACTCGATCCTCTAATTTTTAATAGGACTGTAGAGAGGCGTTATTAGGCTAAATGTTTGGAGAAACAACTGATTGAGACAGCTTTCATTGAGTAAATCACCACGAATCTTTATTAACATAAGATAACTTGTTCCTTTTTTACCTCCGCTTTTGTAATAGAGAGCAAAGCTTCCATAGGAATTATTATCAAAAAATGCCCCCGTTACAGAAAAAGGATCGCTCCTTATTATATGCGTTACATTACTGAAAACAGTACTTGTTAACATTGCATAAGACGACAAATATTTTTGCGCACATAGCATTGAATCATGTTCACTGTATCCGCTTATATCCTTCGTGGAGAAGCAATATGGAAAAAAATCAAATGTGATGGGCAAATACTTCGATTCACCATATACACTTTTTTCATTCTGTTTAACACCTAATTGCGGGTCTGCCTTTTCATTAACATTCCATACTCCTTGCCAATAGAAAACACTTTATTAGCTGCCTGTAGACCGCCCATAGAAAAAAAATAAACACAAAAAATAAACAAGAAAATCACATTTAACGCTTTCATAAATACCTTAGTTTTTAAAACAAGTAAACGTAAACAAATACAACAAAACTTAAAAATTTTTAGGAACTGCTCATAAAGTGGAGGGAACTTTCGAATCCACCCCTCCTACAGCAGCTGTGGAATAGGACATAGCTCAATTTTTCAGGGTTTACCTCCACTTTATGAGCAGTTCCAATTTTTAACCGTTTTCAATTTATTATAAGAACTGTTTGAACCCGTTAGCTTGAACTTCACGTAGCAATTGACGTGCTGTCGCTGTTCCTACTGAATTCAGATAATTCGTGATTCCTGCTTTAATAACATTTTCACGTCCGGTACCTCTATGCTGTCCTGACGTTGCAAAAACTTCTGTAAGCATCCCAGATATTACATTACAATTATTTAGAAGAAGTTGACGCTCGTTTTCGGCAAAGAGCTGTTTTCTCAAAAGATTCCTTTGTGGACCAGCCTCCACAGGACTAGCAAAAACGCAAGATACGACTGTTAATAAAACAAGCAAACTTTTTACGATAATTTCGCCTTGTTATTTTTTAAGTGATTTAACATAAATGAATTAAGATTATATTATTTTGTTTATTTAAAGTCTATCGATAAATTGAGTGTGTAAGGAATTGGGGTCAAGGAATTGGGGTCAGAATTGGGGTCAGAATTGGGGTCAGAATTGGGGTCAGGGAAAGCGCCGATTAAAACCGGCAAAGAGTAGTGGATGAAAGAGCCATACGTTGAAGGAATAGCAAACCACAACGGCCACGAGTCATGCGCGGATGATCGAGAGGTTGTACGCGAAGCGTTAGACAGTGGTATGTATAGGTTAGATATCGAGCCCCGAAAACAGGTAATCAGAGAAGTTACATTTTAACTGTAAAGGGAACATCACCCAATGGTCAAAAAATGACCGTATCTTGATGAATACGGCCATTTTAAGATGAATATGGCCAAAACCTTGAATAATGTCTGACTTTCTTGAAGAGCAAACCGTTCTATAATTTATGGACAAAGATTCCATTATTTACTTCTTGTTTCAACGACACATAACTAGCAAGGTTTTGACTTG
>CAZKYX010000090.1:0-2126 GCA_964557125.1 uncultured Gammaproteobacteria bacterium | reverse complement strand
TTACGTTCTCCTTAGTCGTTATTGCAAGGAATAGGAAAAGTCCCCAAAGAAAATATTTCTTTTTAAGCAGAAAATAAAAACAAGCAAGGATTAATGGGGTTGCAATTGTGACCGCGTGAAAATCAAAAATATTTTGTTCGTGCAGCCAAAAATTAGTTAAGTACGACACTGAAAAGGCAACAGCAAGTTTTTCGTTTTTTAAAATTCGCTTTGCAAGAAAATAAGTAATAATTCCGCCAGAAGAAAGAGCGGCAGATTGGAAGATGAGAAGCATCCGAGGATCCGCCCAGATAAGATAAAGAGGCGCAAGAAGAGCAAGTAAATAGTCGGAATGAACACCTAGCCTAGACATGACTTCTACCCCATCAGGGTTAGTCAAAAGAAAAAATCTACCCTCAGAAGTATTCCAAACAGTCTGAGACATGTTTCCAAGATCGAATCTGCCTGAGAAAAAAGCATTGTGCCGGAGAACTGTATATAAAGAAAAGTATAGAAAATATACCAAGCTTAAGAGAATAACTAAGGTTAAATAAGGGTTCAGCTTATTTAATATCGTAAAATAATTCTTTTTAGTTCCAACTCTTGTAATAATTAGATAAATCAACTCTCCTAAAACCATTCCAAGCCTACTCACAATAGCAATTGTTCCTGCAATTGAGGACGGAGTAAAAAAAGTTAAGCCATAAATGACGACAACTTCCCTAACTCCAAGGCCCATTGGGGTTATGAAAAGAAGATAACCGCAAAGCCATGAAAGAACAAATAAAGACGAAAGTGCCATGTAATGCATTTGAGAAAGCGAAAAAAGTGATGATGCAATAAGAAGGCTCCCAATGCCGTAAAAAGTCCAAGCAATTATGAAGAGCAAAAAAGAATTTGCATAGATAGATACTAAATTCCTAACTTTTAGATTGAAAAATGTAAGGAATATCCCGATTAGGGTGAGTAGTATTATCGTTGGAAAAATAAGATCTGAGATACCAGGCTTTAGCTTGTTTGAAATAAAAATTATTGCTGGAATAGATACGACAAGAGCAGAAAGAGCGAGAAGTCCTGCCTCAATCCCTATTCCCTTGAGTGTTTCTTTTTTAGGTACTTCCCGTTCGTGTGTTCCTACTCTCGAGATAAAGGCAAAAATACTGCCAGGTATGTAGCGCTTAACCTCAGAAAGACTGTAATTATAAAGAGTGGCTCTTACTGGAGGGGTAAATCCTCTTGCACGAAGGATTTCGATCCAAATAAAAGACTTAGTAATAAAAAAGCATGAAAGCAATAAAACCCCAGCCAAGAAAAGGTAGGGGTTTGCGTTAAATATTGCTTGAATTATCTCAGCTCGGTTGTCATAGAAAATTTTTCCTATGAAAGCAAAAGCAATTACTGTGAGAGGAAATCCTAAGAAAAAACGGAGCTTTTCTTTCAGCTTCATAGAGAAGGTGACTTATATTTAATAAGGTAGTTATTAATGTTTTTTTCGTTAACATTTACTAAAAGGTCAGCAAGAAGACCAGTGAAGATGGTTTGGGCACCTCCCAGAACAAAAAGTACTCCAAAGATTAGAATTGGGCGTCCTCCTATTGCTTCTCCAAAAAGTTTAAGAACTATTAAATAAAAGAGGATAGCAAGACCCACGAATAAAAGAAGACCTCCGAGCTGAAAAAAGAAGTGCAGTGGGCGTCTTGTGTATTTTGTTAAGAAAAACATAGTGAAAAGGTCAGGAATGTCTGTCAGAATTTTTGTTGGCTTATATTTTGAATAACCATACTTTCTGGCGTGATGGATAATTGGCTCCTCAGTGCATTTAAAGCCCATCTCTGATGCAAGTACAGGTATAAATCTGTGCATTCCTCCATAGATGCGAAGTTCCTTTGCCAGTTCTTTTCTATACAATTTTAGGCCGCAATTCATATCGTGGAAGTGAAGTTTGAATAGAAGTGGAATAATAAAAGAATTAAAAAATTTTGAAGAAAACTTCTTTAAGGTGCTGTCACGCCTTTCTTTTCTCCAGCCAGAAACTAGATCAAAATTTCCATCCTCCATTTCCTTATGCAGCCTTGCTATGTTAGCAGGATCGTCTTGAAGATCAGCATCCATTGTTAGAATGTACTTTCCTTTCGAATGCTCAAATC
>CAZKYX010000089.1:0-2183 GCA_964557125.1 uncultured Gammaproteobacteria bacterium | reverse complement strand
GCCATCTCTGGACTCCATATAAAGTGCAAAAAGTAGTTGCAAAAACAACGCTAAAGTCTTTTGAAAATCTCAATCTTACTCCAAGAAAAAATGAAGTGAAGAATAAAAAAACCACAGAAAATACATTGAAAAGATTTAGAGGAATATTTAAAAAAATAAGCAGTGAAAGAATATATTCATTTGAAGCAGGGTACAAAACTCCGCTCTGTTTCGTTGCAGATAAAAAAGATCCATCCAATATGGATTTTGCGATAGGGATGTGAATTGAAACACTGTCGGCTTCTTGGGGGGTTGAATTTATGCTTTGCAAAGCTGCATAAGACAGAAGAAATACGAGAATAGTTATACAAACCTGCGAATAAATCCTCACACATGACTTTATATCACATATAATAAATTGTGATCAACAAAATTCTCATCCTTGGTGCCACCGGAAAACTAGGCAGGGTTTTGACTAAGACTTTGCTTTCAAATAATTACAAGGTAAAAGTACTTGTTAGAAATCCTGAAAAGTTAAGAATAATCGATAAGAATCTAAATGTTTTAAAGGGGGACGTTACTAACAGATTAGATCTAATAGATGCACTTTCAGGTGTAGATGCTGTTGTGTCTTGCTTGGGTCATGGTTTTAGAACAAAATATCCAATCCAGGAAAAGACGATGTCTGTCTTAATTCCGCTAATGGAAAAAAATAAAACCAAACGTGTAGTTGTAGTTACTGGAGAGGGATTGCTGACTGATCACGATGTCCAAAGCATTATTTCAAAGATTAATTTAAAAATTCTTAGTCTTGTTGACCCCTACCGCATGAGTGATGCACAGCGTCAGCAAGAACTTCTTAACAAAAGTAAGCTCGATTGGACGGTTATTAGAACCCCGATTCACAGAAACGACGGAGTGCCAAAAGTTTCAAGTATTGGTTTTTCACATTTACCAATTTGGAAGACTATTTCACGCACTGCTGTTTCTGAATTTATATCTGAATGCATCGAGAAAAACTTGTGGATTAGAAAGCCCCCGATTATTAGCTGATTATTTAGGCGTACGTTTGTGAAGAGTTGAGCGCAGGAATTTCCAAAACATTCTCCGCAACTATATTTATTGTCACTCTCAATTGCACGTTTGGAGTATGGCCAAAAACACCAAAGAGTAGTGAAACAAACCCAATTCTAAAAAGACCCATATATCATTTAATGTTTAAATCTTTCCCTTCTATAAGTGTGTGAAAAACGTATTCGTGATCCTTCGTTGGGGAAAGACTATATGCATGTCCGGCAGCGTCAATTGCTGCCTCATTATTTCCTACTTTATATTCGGCGATTGAGAGTTTGTGATAAAAAGTCGATGATTCTGGAAATTTTTTCGTAGCAATTCTTAATACAGCTGCTGCTTCATGAAAGTCATTTTTTTCAATGTGTAAATTTGAAAGATTGCTAAAAGCGAGATAATAGTCTCCAAGAGAAATTGATTTACCAAACCACAATTTAGCTTTTTTGTAGTTATGCATTTTATAAAAATACACACCCATACTGTTTGTATTAAATGGAGTTTTATATAAATTAACTGAATTATTTAGATGAGTGAATGCCTCACCCATCCTTTTTCTCTCCATCAATTCAAATCCTAAAGAGTGTTCTAGAAGATAGCTTTTTGTGACTTTTGTATCATGAGCATATAGTGCAATCGCACTTCTGAAATCACCTAATCTAACAAATGTTCTTACAGAAATGATAAGAGTCGTTACTACAAGAAATCCCAATGAGGTATAGTATATTTTTCTTTTTGTTTCAAAATTTGAGATCGTTGCGCCAACCATTCCCAAAAGTCCAATTAATGGAAAATAAAACCATCTATCAGCAACTGTCATCTCTAAGGGAACGATCTGTAAGTGTGGGATCATACCAATCACAAACCAAACTAAGAAAAAAATAAAACTTAGTTTTAATTTTTTAGATTTAAGATTTAAGCCAGCAATAGAAATTAAAACAAGTGTGATTAATGGTAGGAAAAGTTTTAGTAATCCTGCTTCTTGAGTCGTCCAGACTTGTCCTATTGCAAGATCTCTAGGAAAAATTGTTGTCGATAGATAATAAGAAACTACGCTTGGTATAAGTTCCAACCTTTGGATAAAAGTCATATTGCCAATTTCTGAAAGAGCAGAGTCAGAAATTGTAACCTGTGCT
>CAZKYX010000088.1:0-2183 GCA_964557125.1 uncultured Gammaproteobacteria bacterium | reverse complement strand
GCCATCTCTGGACTCCATATAAAGTGCAAAAAGTAGTTGCAAAAACAACGCTAAAATCTTTTGAAAATTTTAATCTTACTCCAAGAAAAAAAGACGTAAAAAATAGAAAAGCAACAGAGAGTACATTAAAAATATTTAGGGGTATATTTAAAAAAATAAGTAGTGAAAGGATATACTCATTTGATGCAGGGTATAAAACTCCGCTCTGTTTCGTTGCAGATAAAAAAGATCCATCCAACACTGACTTTGCGATGGGGATGTGAATTGAGAGGCTATCAGCCTCTTGTGGGGTTGAATTGATGCTTTGCAAAGCTGCATAAGACAGAAGAAATACGAGAATAGTTATACAAACCTGCGAATAAATCCTCACACATGACTTATATCACATATAATAAATTATGATCAACAAAATTCTCATCCTTGGTGCAACGGGAGCTTTGGGCAAAGTCCTGACTAATTCATTTTTACTTAAAAATTATCAGGTAAAAGCACTCGTTAGAAATCCCGAAAAACTAAAAATTACAAATAACAATCTTAGGGTTTTGAAAGGAGATGTTACTAACAGCTCCGATCTCATTGAAGCACTTTCGGGTGTAGATGTCGTGGTGTCTTGCTTGGGTCATGGTTTTAGAACAAGATTTCCAATACAAGAAAAGACAATGAAGGCTTTGATTCCACTAATGGAGAAAAGTAAAACAAAACGTATGATTGCAGTGACCGGAGAGGGGTTGCTGACTGATCACGATGTCCAAAGCGTTACTTCGAAGATAAATTTCAAACTCTTTAGTCTTGTTGACCCATACCGCATGAGTGATGCACAAAGTCAGCAGAGTCTTCTTGAAGGCAGTAAGCTTTTATGGACTGTCGTCAGAACTCCAGTGCACACAGATGGAAGAAATAGAAAAGTTAACCATAGCGGATATTCTCATCCTCCGATGTGGAAAACTATTTCAAGAAAAGCAATTGCGGAATTTATAGCAGAATGTATCGAAAAAGATCTTTGGATCAATAAATCCCCCATTATCTACTGATTATCTAGGGATGAAGCTTGAGAAAAGCTGTGCACAGGAATTTCCAAAACATTCCCCGCAACTATATTTATTGTCACTCTCAATTGCACGTTTGGAGTATGGCCAAAAACACCAAAGAGTAGTGAAACAAACCCAATTCTAAAAAGACCCATATATCATTTAATGTTTAAATCTTTCCCTTCTATAAGTGTGTGAAAAACGTATTCGTGATCCTTCGTTGGGGAAAGACTATATGCATGTCCGGCAGCGTCAATTGCTGCCTCATTATTTCCTACTTTATATTCGGCGATTGAGAGTTTGTGATAAAAAGTCGATGATTCTGGAAATTTTTTCGTAGCAATTCTTAATACAGCTGCTGCTTCATGAAAGTCATTTTTTTCAATGTGTAAATTTGAAAGATTGCTAAAAGCGAGATAATAGTCTCCAAGAGAAATTGATTTACCAAACCACAATTTAGCTTTTTTGTAGTTATGCATTTTATAAAAATACACACCCATACTGTTTGTATTAAATGGAGTTTTATATAAATTAACTGAATTATTTAGATGAGTGAATGCCTCACCCATCCTTTTTCTCTCCATCAATTCAAATCCTAAAGAGTGTTCTAGAAGATAGCTTTTTGTGACTTTTGTATCATGAGCATATAGTGCAATCGCACTTCTGAAATCACCTAATCTAACAAATGTTCTTACAGAAATGATAAGAGTCGTTACTACAAGAAATCCCAATGAGGTATAGTATATTTTTCTTTTTGTTTCAAAATTTGAGATCGTTGCGCCAACCATTCCCAAAAGTCCAATTAATGGAAAATAAAACCATCTATCAGCAACTGTCATCTCTAAGGGAACGATCTGTAAATGTGGGATCATACCAATCACAAACCAAACCAAGAAAAAAATAAAACTTAGTTTTAATTTTTTGGTTTTAAGTTTTAGTGCAGCAATAATAATAAGGACAAGTGTGACTAATGGGAATAAAAGTTTTAATAATCCTGCTTCTTGAGTCGTCCAGACTTGCCCAATTGCAAGGTCTTTTGGATAAATTGTGATTGAAAGGTAATAAGAAAGAATCGAAGGCACAAGAGTAATCCTTTGCACAAAAGTCATATTGCCAATTTCTGAAAGAGCAGAGTCAGAAATTGTAACCTGTGCT
>CAZKYX010000087.1:0-2380 GCA_964557125.1 uncultured Gammaproteobacteria bacterium | reverse complement strand
CGGCACGAGTTGCCTCTTTTTCAACATCCTCATCAAATACTTTTTCGTTAAGATTATATTTTGGGTTAAGCATTTAGAATTTTGAATTTTTAATTTTTAATGAATTCATTTCAAATTTTAAATTTTAAATTGTGTATTTTATTCATGTTCTGATTTTATTTTACCTTGCAGTGTTCTCAGCTCTGCAAGTGCGATTTTAGCTTCTTTGTCATTTGGTGGCTTGCCATGCCACGTAAAATCATTCTCCATAAAGTCCACACCTTTGCCTGGAATAGTGTGTGCGATAATGCATGTTGGTCTTTCGCGCATAGCTTTTGCTGTTTGGGCAGCATCAACAAAAGCCCTTATATCATTTCCATTAATCTCCAGTACATTCCAGTTAAATGATTCGTATTTTAACCTCATTGATTCAAGCGGCATAACGTCCTCAGTATTACCATCTATTTGGATATTGTTCCTGTCAATTATCACTGTCAGATTGTCTAATTTATATTTTGCAGCACACATTATAGCTTCCCATGTATTTCCTTCTTGGTGTTCTCCGTCTGAAGTAATACAGTACACTTGGTAATTTTTCTTATCAAGACGGCCAGCAAGTGCAATCCCTATTGATTGAGAAAGTCCTTCCCCTAAAGGTCCTGATGTAGTTTCAAGTCCAGCAAGGGCAGTGCGATGGGGATGACCTTGGATGCGAGAATTAATTTTTCTTAAAGTCTTTAACTCTTCGATAGGGAAGTAGCCTGCTTGCGCCATAGACACATATCTTATTGGACATATATGTCCATTGGAGAGAATTAATCGGTCGCGGTCTTCCCACTCAGGATTTTTTGGATCGTGATTGAGTAAATAGAAATAAAATGCTGTAAAAATATCAGCCATGCCTAAGGGTCCTGCCGAGTGTCCACTCCCTGCTTCTAAAAGTGTCGTCATAAGAAGCTCTCGTGCTGTGACAGCAAGTTCTTCAAGCTCCAATACTTTTTCTTCCGTTATTTCTTCCATAGTGTCATTCCGTGATTATTATTTTTGAAAGCCCGCTCAGAAGTTTGTCTAACTTAATTTAGTACTCCTTCGCTATGCGAAAACCTTTCATGCAAGTTTGCATTTAGTATTGTCTACCTGCTCGGTTTTCGAATACTTTCAAAGAGCAATAATCACTCCATTATATTACTAACTTCTAGCTTATAACTCCCAACTCCTTCTTAATATTTCCATACAATCATCAGATCTGCGATGTTTGAAGGGAGCCTCCCTGTCATGATTGCGTCGCCAGTACTTTGAAAGAAAGTATAGCTGTCGTTTCTTTCCAAAAAGTCATGAGGGTTAAGTCCTTTTTCCTCAACGTGTTTTTTTGTTTCGTTATCGGCAATAGCTCCTGCAGCTTCTGAGTTGTCCCATCCATCGGATGCAAGAAAACAAACCATTGTGTTCTCGGGAAGGTTAAGAAGAGCCGACAAAGTTGCTTCCTGATTTCGACCACCCTTACCGTCCCCCCTCGCTGTAACTGTTGTTTCCCCACCGGAAAGCAACATTGAATTCCCATGATTTTCATTCATTAAAGTAAGGGACGCATCCTTTGCTTCACCCTGGAATTTATCACTAAAAATGTTAACTGCTATTCCCATGCTCTCTGCTTTTTCTTTCATAGCATCAAGTGCTGTTAGATTTGAAAGAACTATGTGGTTACTAACCTTCTCAAAATATTTATCATCGTGGGGATTGTTAATAAATACTTCGGGAGTGATATTGGGAATATTAAATCTTGTAACAAGTTCCATAGCGTCGTCAATCGTTGTGTTGTCTTTAACGGTTGGTCCTGATGCAATGTAAGTAATGTCGTTTCCAGGGACATCTGAGTATATTAAGGTAGCAACTGTTGCTGGGTACAAAATTTGAGCAAGACCTCCACCTTTCACATCTGAGAGATGTTGACGTATTTTGTTCATTTCTATTATGTTGGCGCCGGATTTGAGTAAGGCCTTTTCGATCTCTATTTTTTGTTCAATGCTGACTGAGTGTGGATGCTCAAACATTGCACTTCCGCCTCCACATACAACGACCAAGACCAAATCACGCTCTGTCATCTTTGAGAACCTACCCATGACCTCAAATGTAAAATCGACATTTTGTTGGGATACAACAGGGTGCGTGCCTAGCGTAAATTTAATTCTTGAAAAGGATTCGTCTTTCGTGTCAATTACATAACCTTCAGTTAATTTATCCCCTAACAGGTCCTCTAAGAACTTGCTATTGTGGGATGCGCCTTTGCCAAACCCGATTAGAAAAACATTGTCGTAGTCAGCTAGTTCGTATGACTTATCAAGGATGGTAAGAGAGGTTCCGTTGAGGCTCACTGTTTTTTTGAAATTTTCCTCAGGTTGGA
>CAZKYX010000086.1:0-2510 GCA_964557125.1 uncultured Gammaproteobacteria bacterium | reverse complement strand
AGAAGTGCTAGAGGGTCTATCAACATAAATCGTGACAGAAATGTTGGAACATTTGCTAACGTTCCACTCCCAAACTGGGCAAAGGTATGATGCCTCCCGTCGGGCGTTACAACATTGTGAGCTGCTTGAGCTCCCCCGTTGTGTCTCACCACGAGTCGTGCGTTGGAAAGCTTTCTTGCTAGAAAGTCAACCGTTGTCCCTTTTCCCGTATCTCCATACGAAAGGTCAACAGTGAGGATTGCCTCAGCCATTATTTTCTCCTATGAAAAAGGGGAGTACCATTTGATACTCCCCTTTGGTTTTTGGTACTAAAGCCGGCGTGTACCACTGCTTACAACAGCACTTGCCTTTGCTTTAATAAAGGGAGAAACAGTATTGCCAACGGCGCGAGCCTTGGCGCTGGAAGTTCCAACCTCACTAAGGGCGGACGTGATGTCATCAACTGAGGACACGGTCCCTTCAGAGGCGCCGATAAGACCTGCGATGGTTTCGCAAATCGTATCGGTCTGGACATGCTCGATGTAGTTCTGGCCCAAAAGCTTGGTCCAAAAAGCTACATTGTCCGGATTGTCGACATAGCTTGCATCCATCGGATGAAGGAAGAAAACGTTGTAGCGCTTCTTGACTTCATTCATGATATCTACAAGCGGAATGTTGGCCTCAAGCTTGTCACCCATGAGTTGCTCGACTTGTCGGAAATTGACCTCAGTGTACGACCGCTCGTCGCCAATGAGGAAAAGGTAGCCCTTGCGGCCGTGCTTGTCAAAGCAGTCGATTTTGGTGTGGCGAGCCATGAAATAGAGCGCAAGCTCATAGCTTTCATGGTTACCTCCACCACCGCCTCCCTCAAGAACGATTTTTGCAAGGTTTTCATCAATCCGGTTATCCGATTCGAATTGCCCTGCTTGCAGGACAATTGTTTCGGAATATCCGTCAGTGATAGCTCCCATCATGACTTGCGGGTCAGGGACAAATCCCTTTCTCACAAGCAACCCAAAAAGGGCAGGCAGCTTTTGCTGCAAGAGCGGGGGCACTCCCTGCATCGAGCCAGTGACGTCAAAAATGACGGCAATGGCAGTGCTGTTGGGATGCTCAGTGCTATCACAGCTTTCGCGGAACATGACACCTTTTGTGTCAAGATCCTTGTAGGCCTTTCGGGCAACTGCGCCTGTTCGGACCTTGTCCGAATAATCAAACGCGCTTTTGCCGCTCGCCTTTCGTGCAGCCTCCTTCACGGAGTAATCGTCGTAACTCCAAGAACCACCACCCATGACTAGACCTTCCTTTCTGACTATGAAAGAGACCTTAAGATTTGTCTCTTCAATTACATGGAAAATGGAATAAACTTTCGTCTACCCCAAAGTCTTTCGATGAGTTGAATAAACTCATCTCGAAGAATGAATGCGTCATTAGGACGCATTTTTTCAGCATCCATCAGGCATCCTGTGAAGAATCCTTGGAGCTCTACTGGAACATCTGCAGGGAAAGTCGCCTCAACAGGATCGCCTCCGAGGAGTGCAATCATGCATCGGGCGCCCATATAGATATCCATGCTTGGAGTCGGGAGTTCTTTCCTGAAAACTTCAGGTGGATACCACGTCTCATATTCTGAGCTAATTGCAGTGATGCGTTTTCCGGTTTTGGCGGGACTTTCCACTGCGTAGGTGAAATCCGTAAGAACAAGCCCGTGCTCTTTTGGTTGGATGAGGATACGGTCGGGAAGAACTGCACCGTGTAGCACACCATGTTGATGGGTGTAACCAAGGGCAATTAATAACCGTCCCCACATCCATGCGACTTGTTTTGGGTCGATACCCTTCGGGTACTTTGCCAAAACTTGCTTAAGAGAATAAAGATTTTCGTCATTGGAAAACACGTTAACAGAAAGGTTTGGCGAAATAGAGGAATTCTTATAAGCAAACGTGTCAGTTAATTTTGAAACGTAAGCTCTCATTCCTGGCATTTCGTCTTTTCCGTCAAAGAGTTTTAAGACCTTTGCTTCATTCTCTATGAGGTCGTTTTCTGCTGAGCTTGATGGGATTTTAAGTATGCCAATTTGCTGAATATTTTTTTCAGTCCATGTGCATTTGTAAAGCGCAAACGAGTCTACTTTTTCAAGTAGTTCGCCCATTTCATACTCAAATTTGGGGCTTTTGATGACTGTTGAAGTTGTTTTTGTAAAACTTCTTCCTTCACCATAATTCCCGTTGTTGATTTTTTCTTGGGCAATCTCATAGAAGCGGTTCAATTTCTTTGTCGCTTCTTCTGCTAAAGCCTTTTCGCCTTTCAGTGGATATTTATCCGGAAAGACGACTCGTATCATTCGTCTATAGACTGACCGAGCTTGAAAAAGCTGTTCCTTGCGTGTGCCGGAAAAACTCCCAAACACATCTTCTGGTGTAGCAGCCTTTTTAAGGCTTTGAGCAACGCTTTCCAGTTCGTCGTTCACGTACTTCTCCTTTCTTTACTTTAATTGAATTTGTTTCTCCAAAATGTCAATGAACTTCATA
>CAZKYX010000085.1:0-2597 GCA_964557125.1 uncultured Gammaproteobacteria bacterium | reverse complement strand
CATTTTTACCTACGTACTTGTGTACAGATGGTTTTGAAATTATTTTTATATCACTAATTGCTGCGTAATTACCTTTGTACAAAAGGTCAACCATTACTGTTTTTTTAATGCCATCCTTCTCTTCTTTTATATCTTTTATGTAACCTTCCTCTTTAAGAATTTTTCCGATTTCAGCCACTATACGTGAATGAGGAAATGTAATTTCTTTTTTATTAGCCATATAAGCATTTTTTATTTGTATTAAAAAGTTTGCGATTGGGTATGTCATATTATTTTTTACCAAGATGCTTTTTTTACTCCTGGAAATTCTCCTTTCAGTGCTCTTTCTCTAAAACAAATTCTACACATTCCAAAAAGTCTCATATATGCTCGTGATCTTCCACAAAGCGCACAGAGATTTACTTCTCGGCTTGAGAATTTCTGCTTTTTTCCTAGCTTTACGATTGTTGATTTTTTAGACATATTACTTTTTCAATGAAATTCGAAATTCTAAATTTGAAATCCTAAATTTATTTTTTTTAAATTTTTCATATTTGTTTCGTATTTCGTGCTTCGATATTCGTGCTTTCCTTTTTGAATGGCATTCCAATAGTTTCTAAAAGCACTTTTGCTTTTACGTCATCTCCCGCATTGGTAACGATTGTAACCTGAAGACTTCTTAATGTTTCAACTCTTCCTGGGTCAATTTCTGGAAATACAATGTGCTCATTAAAGCCAACGCTTATATTACCTCTTCCATCGAATGCTTTCAAGTCTACTCCACTAAAATCCCTAACGCGAGGGAAAACAATTTTAATAAGTCTTTCTAAGAAATCGTACATTCTTTTTCCTCTTAGAGTTACAGCCAGACCAATCTTATCTCCTTCACGAAGCTTAAATGTAGCAATAGAAACTCGAGCTTTTGCTACTTTTGGTTTCTGTCCAGTAATGATCATTAAGTCTTCTTCAGCTTTTTGAATATTTTTTCTATCAGTCAAAAATTCTCTCATAGAAGTATTTACTACAATCTTGGTTACTCTTGGTACCGCCATTGGACTTTTAACTCCCAATTTTTTCTGCAAATCTTTTGCAATTTCTTTTTCAAATGTGTCTTTAAATGTTCCCATAATATTAATAAACTATCCCTGCCTCTGTTTGTGACGTGGATTTTCACAAATCACAAAAAGCTTTCCATGTCTTTTAACAACCTTACAATTCAAACATCTTTTTTTAACTGAAGCTTGTACTTTCATAATTAAATTGTTTCTCCTGACTTCTTGTATATTCTTTCTTTTTTACCTTTAACAATTCTGTATCCTACTTTTGTAGGTTTTTTCTTTTTTGGATCAATCAAGGCAACTTTTGAAGCCAAAATTGGTTTTGTAATGGTTACAATTTCAGACTTCTGACCTTGCATTCTTGACTTTATATGTCTCTTGTATTCATTTACTCCTTCAACCAAAACCATAGATTTAGTAGGTATTACTTTTACTACTTTGCCTTTTTTTCCTTTGTCACGACCCATCATTACTTGAACCGTATCTCCGTTTTTTATTTTTAAAGTATTCATATTATTTTGTTAGCTTCTTACTTGGTTAAGTAGTTAATTAGTTTTTCTAAGTAACCAATTAACTAAACTTCTATACTACGTTCTTCGCAAGACTTGCTATTTTTGCATAACCTGCTTCTTTTACTTCTCTTGCAACTGGACCAAAGATTCTTGTCCCCATTGGCTCTTTTGTTTTATCATCAATTACAACTCCCGCATTTTCAGAAAAACGGATGTAGGTTCCATCAGTTCTCTTATATTCTTTTCTGCTTCTCACCAGAACCACCTTTACCTTATCTCCCTTTTTAAATTGACTATGAGGAATAGCCTTTTTCACAACACATCCAAGCATTTCTCCAATGTATCCTACACGTCGCACAGAACCTCCATAGATTTGGATTACCTGTAATTGCTTTGCACCACTATTATCTGCACTCACTAACATTGTTCTATGTTGTACCATACTATTTAACTTCCTCCTTAATTATTTCTATAACTTTGAAAAACTTTCCTTTGCTGATTGGTCGTGTCTCTTCCATTTTGATAGTTTGCCCAACTTTAACTTCCATACCATTTGTATCAGCCTTAAATCTCTTTGTTATTTTAATAAGTTTTCCATATCTTGGATGAGCTACTCTTCTCTGTATAGAAACGACTACTGTTTTTTGCATTTTGTCAGAAACTACAGTTCCTACAAAAGTTTTTTTCGTAGGTTTCTTTAAAGAAACCTTGACTGCTTCTTTTTTGACTTGCACTGAACCTGCCGAATGTGTTGTTTTATTTTTAGTTTCCATATTTGTTTAGGTTGTAGGTTGTAGGTATTTCTACAATTTAAAACTTTAAACCTTTGACTCCTCCTTTTGTGAGATATACGTTAATATTCTTGCTACATCTTTTTTCTTTCTATACACAAGATTTGTATTTTCAAGCTTTTTCATCTTTAAATCAAGACTTAATTTGCCAATCTCAATTCTCAAATCTCTTACTGCTTTGATTAGTTCGTCTTTTGTTCTAGTTGCTAATTCTTTTTTTGCGTCTTTTTTCATAGTTATACGTGTCTCTTAATAAA
>CAZKYX010000084.1:0-2634 GCA_964557125.1 uncultured Gammaproteobacteria bacterium | reverse complement strand
ATCTTCAAGGGTTTTGGAGACCCCTATTCTACCGGTAAACTACGGCCCTATAAATCTTATTTTAACTTCAAACGCTTCAAAAGTCTATCTACAAAGGCTAAAGTTGTTATAATAAATTTATGGCTATAGAAAAAAAAGTGTTACCAAAATTCTTTCAGGCAATACTGGATGGCAACAAAACATTTGAAGTAAGACTAGCTGATTTTGAATGTCATGAGGGCGATATTCTCGTTTTGAAAGAATGGGATGATGCGTCGCAATCTTTCACAGGAAGAACACTAGAAAAGAAAGTATCATTTATCGTGAAGACGAAAGATTTAGATTTTTGGAAAAAAGAAGAAATTGAAAAGTTTGGATATCAGGTAATTGGATTTAAATAATTAGGTATACAGGTGGGTTTTTTAACCCAAAAACAAAAACTCCTTCCGCCTCAAAAATCCAGCGAGTGGATAGTTTTGGCAAATGTTTATTTTGCTTTTTTAGGAAAGGTGCGGGTACTCTCACTCCCCGCGAATTCTCTGTTAATTAGACCTATGGTCGTAATCCTGCGTGAATCGTATCAAAACAGTACCACATACCTTGCGAAGCAAGGAAGATATGGTCTGGTTGACTTATGACTCCGCCAGAACCGTATGGGCCTTCAAACCCACCGAACGGATTTTTCATTTTCACTTCTGGAAGCGTATCTGCATCCTTGGTGGAAAAACGCCATGCCGGCACGTTGCTGAAGGCATCGGGCATTTTCGTCCAATACCTTTCTTCGGTTCCGGTGATGATGGCGAGTTCTGCCGCCGACTTTGGACACAAGTCAAAGACTTGGTCTTGAGTGTGTGCATCTGGCTTTTGATCCCGCAGTGCGAGAAGAACAACCAGCATAAACGCAGTCATTACAAAGGTGGCACCAAGTGCTCCGAGAATGAATGCGTTGACTCGCGATTGCAAATTCACTTCTTTCAATTGAAAACCTCCTTATTGGACGTTGGCTAGACATCGCCAGCCGCCGAGGCTGCTTGAGATGTGCGCCGGACCAGTTGGTCCTGCTGCGTAGACGCCTGTAAGAGCGTCTGAATACATGCCGCCGTGGGGAATGGTGAGCTTGGTCGAGCCAGTGGCAACGAATTGCCAACTGAGTGCGTCTGCCTGTTTCCAGTCAGCTTCATTTGTCTCCGTGAGCTTTGCTAGCTCCATTGCCGTTTTTGGACACTCGGAAGTGTCGACGGCGACAATGTTTTGATTCGGCTTGTCGGAAATTTCGTTGAGGCTGTCATTCGTGCTCATATGCAGTGCGTATACTGCCAGCGCAAGGCCCGCCAAAACTCCCAGAATCATATACTGTATAAGGCGATCTGTAGTCGTCATTTCTTTCCTTTCCTGTATACCTTTGTTAATGTACTTTCTTGAGGCCTCCTGACCTCAAATATGGTTGAAATTATAGCACATTTTGATACAAATGTCAAACTATAGGTCTACATTATTTCCTTCAAAAGGTAGAGAAGTTTGGCCGTATTTGATACCATAGATACTCAATGAAAAAAGCTGTCCATCTGGTTAAGAAAAACCTCATCCCCACTTTTTCACCCTCAATGAGACGAGCATTTTTTATTGCTGGCATCTTACTCTTCGTTCTCTTTGTGCTCTATACACTTGCCGTCAGGCATGATCTTCTCCGCTCATGGGACTTTAACATGACAGTAAAACTGCAGGATAGAATTCCACTTCGATTTGATAGCTTCTTCTCATTTTTGAGCGTGTTTGGTAGGTTTGAAACGAGTCTTATTATCCTTTCAATCATCCTTGCAATAAGACGAAAAATTTTGGGCTTCTTTATCATTGGCCTTTTTGGATTTGGCCACGTCATTGAAATCATTGGAAAAAGTCTTTTAGAACAACCGGGTCCACCCCATATGTTCTTAAGAACTACTGAAATGGCAAGTGAATTCCCCGGGCTCTATATTCATACGGGCGCCTCCTATCCATCCGGTCATTCTATGCGCGCAATTTATTTGTGCATAATTATCATATTAATTCTCTATAACAGTAAAAAACTAAGCGCATATGTTAAGTTTCCCATCATTGGACTTGTTGTCTTGTACGCTTTTCTCATGTTGCTTTCAAGAGTTAGTCTCGGAGAACACTGGACCACTGATATCATAGGCGGTGGACTTTTAGGAGCATCATTTGCCTTTTTTGCTCTCCTCTTTCTTTAGTATCCAAGAGAGGCGAAACACTCATTGATTTTTCCCATGACACTCGTATAATCAGTACTTATGAATAGAGAACTTTACCCACCATTTGACAACCAAATTAGCCAAATTACCCCTCTTGGAAAGGATACCTGCAGCTTTATACGACAAGAAGCAAAAACCCTTGCGCTTCATAAGGAGGCTAGAAATTTACTTCGTAACAAATGGGAGGGCAACTTTGCTCTGGAAAATAGTATTCTTTACAATCGAGTAAAAAGCCAAGAAGAACTCTATGAGGACATAGAACTCCCCTCAGACGCCTTCCTTTGCGGTGCTCTACTCATGTATCGTGCATTTCAAGATGAAGCACTTCAAAAAGGCGGGATACCCGTCAAGATTAGCGAAAGAGACTATCAAGAATACTTGTGGGACAGACAGCAAAAAACACCAC
>CAZKYX010000083.1:0-2649 GCA_964557125.1 uncultured Gammaproteobacteria bacterium | reverse complement strand
ATAGCGGTGAAAGTCCCCTAGATGCTGCTAAAAGAGAACTTCTTGAAGAAGTGGGTTACGAGAGCGATGAATGGACAGAGTTGGGAGAGTTAAATCCATTATCAATGGTTATTAAATGCACCTCATTTTTGTTTCTTGCCAAAAACTGCCGAAAGGTGGGAAGAGGTGAGGCTACAATAGAACCTCTTACAAAAACTATCCCTGAAGTTGAGCAAATGATTGAAGATGGAACAATTTCTCTTGCTGGATCAGTCTGTGCTTTTTTCAAAGCCAAAAAACACCTTTAACTCTCTTACATTTCTATACCTGCTTCTTGCGCCCAATTTACAGCAAGAAAAGACTCATCCCAGTAGCCGTAGTCGGATAACGCATGCCATAAGAGTTCGCTATCTAACTTTTCTTGTGATACAAGCCGGTTTGTAAGCGCTCTTAGACTGAAATACGTGGGAATCTTTATTACTCCTTCCATCTCTTCGTCTTGTAAATCTAGGCAGATTTTGCGATTCTCATCCTGACTCATCGTAAAGGGTCTATTGCCAGGTGTTCCTTTTAATTTTAGGTCTCTTCCCACTAGTAATGCTGGATAATCAATCCTAGTGGAGTGAATACTATCCCCTTCATCATAAATGTTAAGAAGTTCAATGGAGCCTTCATCATACACATCCGTGGCATCTTTTGGCCCATAAGCTGCCGAAACAACCAATCTAGGAAGCTTGGGTCCTCTGTTGATATAGCATTCAACTTCAAGACCCGAACCAACACTCAACTTTACAGTATTTTGATGTTCGTCTTTTTGTTCTACTCTTTTAACCTCAGCCATTGCAAATTTGTCAGGCATACCAGGAGTTGCATTTGGAACTCCAAGGCATATCTTTGTTCTAAAATCGTAGCCTCCACCACTTACAGGAGTGTAAAAGCTTCTCCAGGCATTCGTTTCGGTAACTCCTATTTGGTCAACAGCAATAAAAAGTCTTTGTGGATTCGTGCGTTCATTAAGAACTCTATTCCCTTCGGGAGGTAGGAAAAAGTCTCTAAATCGCTGTTCATGACCGTGTTCTGGGTTCATACTATCTAAGCTTTACGAAGGAGTCGCCACTTATCCACCCATGTGAAACATACTTATTTTTGTAGGTGTCAAAATACGCAACTTCCCATCCCGATACTGAATTTCCTTCCAAATCTTTGAAAAGGTGAGGTCCATTAATAATTTTTAAGTCAATTCCCTTGTCAATATGAGTTCTGGCCTGGAAGTCCGGAAATTCAGGATTAAAAAGCATTACTGTTGTGCCCTTCCTTGGAGAAACTCTATATACTTCCCCTAAAGTGACAGCGCCTGGATCAATTCTAGTAACTGGTTTAAATTCGACAAAAGATTTTCCATTAAATACTTTTTCAAAGAATTCAAATTCAAATTTCTCAATCTGCTCGTCCTCTAGCCCTGAAGTTGCTGGATTTACCACATTAATAAACTTTACAAAAGCTTCTGCATATTCCTCTTGCGGGTTAATGGTGTACCTGCCTTCAACATCATGGGTAGTATCAAATGCATTAGATAGGCCAAGTCGCTCTCTCAATCTCACGTAACCGTTTGTAAACCCGACAAGTCCAAGCTGTGTATTTTTATCATCTAGGCTTTGCGCGACGTGATGACCATATTCATGGGGGACAGTGTGACTTGGTGTTGAGTGATTTGTGACAACAATTGTGCTTGGTTTTCCATTCTCAGCTTTCATGTACCAACCTCCTCCTGGATCTCCCTTCCTAAACCCCTTGAACTGTATGACGTCTACTTTTGGTAAGCCTTCTGACAAAAGCAACTGCTGCATCTGCGACAATTTTACGAGGTGTTCAGAATTAAGGATTGGAAAAGCGCCCTCTTCAATGAAAATTGCCGTGGGGAGATGCTTAAGCTTTAGCATATGCTCAATATTTTCCTCGGCTGAATCCCTATCACTTCCATTTGCGGCTTGTATTTCTTCCTTTAGAATCCCAGCAAGTACTTGAAAGTCCACAGAGTTGTCTAGTTGCAAAGTTTCTTCTTTGTAGATTACTGAATTTCCCTGAACAGCGAATTTGCCAACTAAATCCTGCGTATTCTGCGCAAGGCAAAGCCCGTTAGCTACATGGTCAAGTGCTTTCCTTTTTAATTCTGAGGCTCCAGCTGGATTTCCTTCCAAGAAAAGTTGGCCGTCACTACCAACAACCCTAGAATTAAACGACTCATAATTGCTATTTGCTTCAAGATAAAGAGACAGTGTTGGACTTATGTCTGGATTTGGATGCCCGTCAGCTGGTGCTTCTACTATTTTGGCTGGATCACATGTAATAGGAGGAATGAAAAACTCAGAAGAAGTAATTGGCGGAGGCTGATCAAGAAAAAGTGTGTTTTGCGAATTTTCATGGTTATTTTCGAGGTTTGCATTGCATTCACCAGCCAGCATACCAACCGCAAAGCTTCCGACGCCAACAGCGGCTCCCACCTTAACTGCTAATGGTATGTGTATCTCGCTCATAGGTTAGAGATTATACAAAATTATCCTATAATTCTCAACTCTACGCTTTCTTGGGTTGCAAACCTTTTTTGTCAGTGGTAGTGTTGGTATATGGAACCAGGACAAGGAGAGGGAGAGGCAAATTTTGCACCTGAGA
>CAZKYX010000082.1:0-2650 GCA_964557125.1 uncultured Gammaproteobacteria bacterium | reverse complement strand
GGTACCGAGGGTTCGAATCCCTCCCTCTCCGCCGTGGAGTGCTTCCTGGCGCACCAAATTAAATTGATCTTCCGGATGGGGATGGTTTTACTGATCTCGTTAATCATGTGAACGGATCTTAATCCGTCGATGTGCTTCTTCATAGCCCAGGTGGTCTTCCCGATGCCACAGAGGGCGCTTGAAATGCTTTGCCGCATCCATGATTGCTTCGATGTCGTCATCTCTGGCCCTTTTTATGGTACAGTTGTATTCAAGTAAGTCTTTTGAATAACCCTTATTAATTAACCCAAAATATGGACAATAATAATTTCAATAATGTTCCTCCCCAGACGCCTCCGCCCGTGACACAAAACAGTGCGAGAGGAAAATCTTTCTGGATTTCAGTTGCAATTTTGGTTATCGCAGTGCTTGGAGTCGCTGCATTTTTTGTATTCAAAAATCCTATTTTAAATAATTCAACTTCTAATAATTCTGACTCGAATTCTACTGTTGCATATCAGCAAGCTCTTTTGAATGTCCCGTTCGTTCGACAGGAAATAAATATTAACCCAGCCATTTCTCATAAATTTCCTAATTCAGAAATTAAAAATATTTCTGACATTGAAAAAGCATACGGCTTTAAGTTCACTCCCGACGAACTAGCCAAATTGGAGCAGAATAAATTCGTTACTAAAAACCTTCTCGACACGAATATTGTAGGGTCAGGTCTTGGCGTTGGAGATAATATGCGCGAGCTCGTAGCTTTATATATAAAAGTTTCAGGGGATAGTGACTACAAAAATCGAACCCAAGCCAACTCCGTGTTCATTTCTTCCGATTCAATGATGAATCTCTTTTCGATTCTTTCAGCCGACCTTTTAAAGGAAACAGAAAATAAATATCTTTTTGAGCAAACCTTGTCAATAACCAAGACGATGTATGATCAGGCTTCAGCTAATCTGCAAAATGCCAAGTCAGCAGATGAAAAGAATCAGTGGACAAAGGTAAGAGATTATTTTGCGGTCCCTTACGCTTTGCTCTCGACTTCTATGAAGCCTGTTAGTGCGAATGATTACTGGAATTCGGACTATAGCAAAAACGGTCAGAGTGTCGATGTAATGCAAGCTGACTTTGAAGCTAAAGATAAAGATGCTGACGGCTATGACAAAGCGGCCGCTTTCGTAAGGACTCTTAATCTCGGTGCCACTGAAGCAGTGGTGCTTGCTGATCTTAAGCAAGTGTATGACGCAACAGAAACACGCGGTACTCCAAATATATTTGCTGCCGAGTTTGCTGCATTGCCAGTCAATATTCAAGTAAAAGTCCCGTTTACCTTATTTAAGCCTCGCGGAACGTATACAAGCAGTTCGTTAAGACGTCAGTACTTCCGAACAGTGCAGTGGTACCAGCAAATCCCGTTCCTGATGGGTAGCAAGGACATGACCAATTATGCTGTGGGTATCGGTGAGTTAGTACACGCAAACGAAAACATTGAGAATCAGTATAAGAATTTCTCCTCACTGATTGCATTTATTGTAGGAGAAAGTGACGATCTTGATGTAAGTGACTATGCCGCAGCATCAAACGATCTCGGTAACAAAGCTCATGACCAAAAAGCCTTGGGTGATTATCTCGATAAGAGAAAGCCACAGGCAAAAATAAAAGCATTGCCAGTCAATATTAATCCTTTTGCTGGTGTTACTGTAGAAGACGAAATTCGTGCGATGAGAGGAATGAGATTCATGAGTCAGAAATTCATCCCAGATTCTTACTGGACAAGTAAACTCACACAGGGTGACGAGGCTCCTGCAGTCAATGGTCAGCGGCTTCCCGATAAAGCCTCTGTGCTTGAGGTCATGTCTATTCTCGGTTCTCCTTACGCAACCTCTCGTTTTTCCGATCTACCATTCTATGCTGATCACAAACAGGCAATTGACACCCGATTGGCAGAACTAAAATCAGAAGCGAAAGGCTGGAGTGATGACTATTGGAAAGGTAATCTCTATACCAGTACTTTGTGGTCAATCTCAGGTATGTTCAACTGGCTAGATACAAATCGCTCAACACTTCCACAGTTCATGCAGGCACCGCTATGGAATGCAAAGACACTGCTTACAGCTTCTGGTTTCTGGACAGAACTTCGCCACACCTCACTTCTTTATGCTAAGCAGTCATTTGCGGAAAAAGGTGGAGGTGGAAGCGACTCATGTGATCTCCGTAAAGTTCCTGATGCGGCAAAGGGATATGTAGAACCGCAGGCTGAAGCGTACGATCGTCTCTATTACACCGCGCAGAGATTGGCTGCCGAATACAAGGCGCGTGGCTTCGAGTTGAAAAATCAGCCGCAATTGGAAAATTACATTAAACTTCTAGACACTGTTCGCGAATACACAAAGTTGCAGCTTGAAAATAATTCCTTCACAGAATCGACAATTAGCAAGACAAGACATTCTTACGACGACAATACGGATTGCACAGAATACTTTATATCTCCTGATTCAGCAGTAAATCGAGCGGGTGATGAATACAGTAATCCAAAGAGCCGATGGGAAGAACTCCGAGTCAATTTGATCCAGCAAATGAGGAGTGTGTTGCCTGTTCCAATTGAAGGTCCGATCATTCAGATTAAAGACAAGAGGATGGCTGTAGTGGCTGACATTCATACAGACAA
>CAZKYX010000081.1:0-2904 GCA_964557125.1 uncultured Gammaproteobacteria bacterium | reverse complement strand
GATACCGGACAATTGTCATAGGAGATTGATAGCCGAAGAATTACAAAGAAATAACACTAAATTAACAGTTAGAATATCCTAACGTACAAGATCAACAAAAGTATAAGAATAATTTTTATCTCTGCTTGGCCTTTCATAAAGTACCTTTGTGAACTCGTGATAGTCAGGAAAGAATGCGTCAGCGTCTTTGACTGTCTTGTTAACCACGGTTAGATAAAGCTTGTCAGCATATGGCATTGCAAGCTTGTATATCTGCTCTCCCCCAATAATAAATACTTCATGCCCTTCAAATCCTTTAGCTATTTCTAGTGCTTCTTCGATTGAACCTGCAAATTCAACTTCAGAGTTTTCAGTTTTAAGTTCTAAATTTTTAGTTATTACTATGTTGGTCCTGTTGGGAAGTGGTCTACCAATACTCTCATAAGTCTTTCTACCCATAATTACAACGTGCCCACGCGTCTTTTCTCGGAAAGATTTCATATCCTCAGGTATATCAAAAAGCAATTTGTTATTCTTGCCCAATTCTCTATTCTTTCCTATTGACGCGATGAGTGAAATCTTCATTAAGTAAGAATAATGGATTTTTAAATCAGTATCAAGCTCTATCAATTAATTCAAGTATTGAAAAAAGCATAACTAATATATTATCCTTCAATCGTGCCAAAAGAACAATTTCACTTTTCCCACTCATGGGATATTACAAATAAAGTAGAGTCATCCATAAATCACGATGAATGGGAAAGACAAATTAGTAGATTTCTAAAATTGGGTTTTCATACAATACTCGGTCTACCAATAAAAGATTATTTATCTTCCATGCCCAGACTACAACTTCCACAAGATGAATCGGCTGAATCTTTCAACAGGCTTGTTGTTGTCGAACCTAGGATTCCTCCAAAACTTCAGTTAAGACTTGCCGGGTTTTATTACCATGTAGACGATACACTTGTATGCCAGGCAAAAACATCAGAAGATCCTTATATTGTCTTACTGCAAGCAAACGATGGCAGAAACCTGCGGGATCTTCAAGCACCAGATGAAAATTACCCCACTATTCAAGAGGGAGCATCTATTCTAATAGCACATCCGGAAGTTATTGACGGCCCTCCTATAGCTCTTCTTGGATCAGGGGTATATTCTCTTGAAGGAGATAGCATCCAGGGAAAAATACCATGCATCTATAGATGGTCTGATGACCGAGCTGGTATTGGATCGGATTTCCTAAGTTATCTTGTGGATGAAAATGCGCAAGCTGCAACATGTACCCGTGTGTATTAATATTTCTTTTGCATATTCTAAATCATTGCCACATTTTTCCTAAGATAGTATACTTTTTTATAGTATTTTATGGAAAATGTCGGCTTCATATCTCTCATTATCAGAATAGCCCATCTTATTAACCTATTTTGCCTAGTAATTCTTATAAGAAGTGGTATACAAATCCTCTCTGATCACCCAAAGCTTTATTGGACAGATCACACTACCGACGACAATCACTGGCTGAAATTTGGCAAAAAAGTGATGCCAAAAGACAGGCTGTGGACAGCACTTGACGAGCCTGAGGATCCTGGTCCCCTGGCACTTCCCGGAGGAACCCACAATTTGGGCTCAGGAAGACACTGGCATTTTGCTACTGCCATAATATGGCTTGCTACAGGATTTGTTTATATCATCTACCTTTTTGCTTTTGGAGAATGGCAAAGAATAATTCCAACAGACATTGGTGTATTTCAAAGAGCAACTGAAGTAATGATGGCATATCTTACCTTTAACGCACCAACTGTAGAGCTCTCCTCACCTTACAACGCCCTACAGCAACTTTCCTATACGGGCGTTATTTTTATTCTTTCACCTCTTATGGTTTTGACCGGTCTTGCCATGTCGCCAGCACTAATTGGCCGATTCCCACGTTTTTTGATAATTTTTGGAAATAGAAGGCAAGTTGCAAGAAGCATACATTTTATAGGCATGATTGCATTTTCTCTATTTGCCCTTGTGCACGTGACAATGGCTATGGTTTTTCATTTTTCAGAAAGTGTTAGACGAATAACTTTTGGAAGTGCTGAAGGCAATCTGCTACTCGCTGCAACCATACTTTTCTCTACTTTAATTCTGATTGTTGCCCTTAATGTCTGGATAACAATATTTACACTCGCGGATCAAATGAGACTCAGAAGAATTTTGACCGCTTTCTATGTTCCTGTCATACGCTTTGTCTTTGGCTGGATGGACTCAAGACAGCATTATAAAAAAAGTGACATTTCACCATTTTTCAGGGTAAATGGCTACCCTCCAAAGACTCCCGAATATGAAAAATTTATGGAAAATAATTTTTCCGACTGGAAATTAAAAATTGACGGACTCGTCGAAAATCCTCAAGAACTTTCGCTTAAAGATCTTAGAGACCTACCAAAGCATGAGCAGATAACCAAGCACAACTGCATTCAAGGCTGGTCAGGTGTTGCACAGTGGGGAGGAGTACAAATGCTAGAAATCGTGAAGCTTTGTAGGCCGACAAAAGACGCAAAATATGTTGTTTTTCATTGCCATGATATGGACGATAAAGGTTTGTATTACTACACTTCGCTTCGATTAGGCGATATGCAAGATAAGCAAACAATGCTTGCGTATGAGATGAATTATGAGACCTTGCCAATAAAATACGGTGCACCGCTTAGAATGAGGTGCGAGAGAAGACTAGGCTTTAAAATGGCAAAATATCTAAAGTCAATCGAATTTGTGAAGGACTTTAAAAATATTGGCAAAGGAAAAGGCGGCTACCGGGAGGATGGAGTATTCTTTGACTGGGAAGCATCAATTTAACTTAATATGCCTATCAAAAAAAAATTCCCTTCCCCAATTTTACCGCTACTCCTTGCGACATTTACGCTTACTGTTAACTTC
>CAZKYX010000080.1:0-3011 GCA_964557125.1 uncultured Gammaproteobacteria bacterium | reverse complement strand
TGATTTTGTATTGTCCATGACTAGGTATTATACGGGAGTTTGGGTTCAAATGCAAGAGATATGCGCCTATATGAGTTGGCGCTGATTAAGTTCTGAGGTCATTGAGGCAAGAGTTTTATCTCGTCTTGCAGCCATCCAAAGGTTAACATTGTGATTACCAATTATGAGTTCTGTCTTAAATTCAGGCTTTGTGGCCATTATTACATGCCAAGCTGCCCCCTCAAGTGGGGTGTCAATATTCGTGGCGTCTGCTGAAAGTCTTTCGTGTACAAAGCCTTTGTGTTCTGTATGGAAAACAGGGTCTGAGACCTTCGCGAAAAATCCATCAGTTGGAAATGCTATTTGAGTCTCAAAATCGCCTCCGAAATGTCTAAGTTCACGTTTGCCAGAGATGTTTAGATTGAGAACAAGAGACTCGCCGTTTAGAAGTCCGAGTCCATAAGAAGTCTTTATTATTTTGGATTCATGGCTCGCGTCTCTCATACTGCTAAAATGGGGAAAATTAACGACGTTGTGCTCAACGCGCAATACCATTTCACCGTTCTTTCCTTGCATTTTCTCAAGAAGTCCTTGATATCTATCTTCAAATTTCTCTGCTTCAAATTTGTGTCTGACAATAAGGATGTCTTTCAATGGGTCACCGGTGGTTTCTTCACCTTCAAGGATTGCATTTCTGTATTGATTCATTGAAGCATTTGCTTGCTTCATCCATTCTTGTGCGATTTCGTTCAAGGCTGTAGCATTTTTGTGTTGTTCTTTAGCGGCAGTGTAATGTGGGGAAGATTCAGCACTCATTAATTAGATTATATACCCAGTGTCAAGAACAGTATTTTGTATGTGGTATCTGGAGTTTTAATATTGGAAATCTTGAGGTGCCCGAGAGAGGACTCGAACCTCCACGCTTTTAACGGCACTAGTTCCTAAAACTAGCGTGTATACCATTTCACCACTCGGGCTTAATATCGAATTATACAATTAAGTGATACCAATTGGCTACTCGTTATTATCTAATTAACCAACTAACAAATAACTAATAACTAATTAGATAGTTATAGGCAATGTTTGAGCCTGAAGTCTTTGATATTCAGCTTCAATTTCGTCTACGAATTTAGTTACTCGGGCGGCCCATGTTGGAGACTCTGCATAGATAGGACCAATTTCATATACAGTATCTGCACCACGTGCATAATATCTATCCTTAAGAGATTTGGTAATTTTATCAATACCATGCTCCCATGAATCGAAGTAGATATGTCCACCACCCCATCCATACGCGTTGTATGAATTTGGCATCAAGCGTTGACCAAATGAAGATTCAAGACCCGAAATAGCAGGTAAAAGTCTCCAGTCAACACCGTTCTTGTCGGCAAGGCCAACATAACTTGATGCAACAGGTGCTAAGGGCGAGTTGTATTTACTAAATACATTCTCCAAAGCCTTAACTCGCATGTCATCACCTACTGTGGCGTTTTGCGCATATACAGCCCACAAGGGAGCTGAGACGACTTTTGCTTCCATAGCAAATGCTTTGCCGGTAGCAAGGATAGCCAATATAGCTAAGGTAAATAGTATTAATATTGTTTTATTCATATTTCTGTTTTTACGTTTGGAGTTCCAAACGCACAAACCGGCAATATGAATAGTTCTGGGGGTTACTGAAGGATGCTTGGAGTTTTCTTTCTCCAAAAAAAAATCCTAAAGTAGTTTTGGGCTACCTTAGGATCTAGTACGAAGTATATCAAACTATTATAGGTTTGTCAAGTAACATATAGTTTGATAGGCCTATATTCCATCATATTATAGGCTAATGTACTATCAAAATATGTTACTTGACTCACTAAAGCTACGTTTTTGTTGGCAAAAACTCGCTTAAGACGAAGTCTCAAGCTAGCTTATAGGTTTGTCAAGAGGTACTATTAACTGCTAAATAATATAGGCCTAAGCAGATAATACTACAGGCTAGAAAAATAATCTATAGCTTCAAATCCAGTGAATTTTAGGTGTTTAAAGGGAGGAATGGAGCTTGTCCATGACAAAATTAACCCCGTCAGCCCACGAGCCATCGCTTGAGGGTGTGTATTTTTTCATTATCTCTTCTGGCTTCTCATACCCAAGTTGAATATATTTCTTTGAAAGAGTCTCTGTCACGGTCTTTATTGCCTCTTCATAGCTTTCAAAACGGGTAACTTTTTTTCCGTATATACCAAATCCCCAACAATTATAGGAGTTTTTGGGCGTTTTTTTACAAAGAGTGCTCTCCTTCATGGCAATTGCTGGTAAGAGTTTGTAATCAAGGTTATGCTTGTCAGCCTCATCTACAATGAGTTGGCCATGACCTTTGAGGGGTGAATTGTACTTTTTAAAGAACTCTTCAAGTGACTCTACTCTAGCATCAGCAGTCTCGACAGTCACCAGTGAGCTTTCATTTTCTTCAGGAACTGCTTGGTATTTTGGATTCGTGGTGTTGAAGGCTAGCCCATTTTTATTGGCTGAAGGGCTGCCCTGTCTTAAGAATAGGGAGAAAAGGATAAGAACGACCAGAAAGACTGGTACGATGGCCATATAGGCACTTACAAGGAGGAAATGTTTTCCTGATGAGGTTTTAGTGACTGGTACTACTTCCTGTGAGCTGGCTGTGATTTCTGTTGTTGTAATGTTTAACTCTTCACTTCCCATTCCTACTATAGTGTCACATCGAATAAGTAGGTGTCAAGCAAAGAATAGCCCTATTTGACGGGCTAAAGCGTGAATTTTTAAGGTATTTTTAATAATATAGCTTAGCCTCAAAGTGACTTGAGTAAATTGGATAAAACTGCTACAATTTGTAACAAAGTAGGCCCTCGTGGTGACCCGCCTCGCGTCGATGAGCGAACGCGAGTCGAGGCGGGAATGGTAGGCTACGTTTATGCCATGATGTTGAAATGATCACGCCATTTCATCACATTGTTAGAATAGGTTATGCCATGATGTTGAAATGATCACGCCATTTCATCACATTGTTAGAATAGGTT
>CAZKYX010000079.1:0-3081 GCA_964557125.1 uncultured Gammaproteobacteria bacterium | reverse complement strand
TGTCACTGCCTAAAATAATTGGGATAGTTCTTCACCCCATTCTCCTTGCGATACCAGGGGTTTTTCTTATAGTCTTTAGCTCTACAGCAAGCATAAATGAGTCTTTGTATTGGACCTTTTTGTCACTAATTTTTTCAGGAATTATTTCTTTGTTTGTAATTCTTGGAGTAAAGATGAAATTTTTCAATAATCTTGACGTTTCAAATCGTCGTCAGAGGGTATTTCTTTACCCTTTTGCTATTGCGATCATCCTGTTATTTGCATTTGTAGTTAACATGCAAAATGGACCCCAGAGTCTGATCACATCAAGCCTTCTTTTTACCATTGCGCTACTAGTTTTGGACATTATAAACAGAAAAGTAAAAGCAAGCATTCATGTTGCGGCGGTAGCAGCAATTGTGACAGGAGTAGTACTTATGTATGGAGGACTTTTCTACCTACTTTTTCTTTTGATTCCTATTTCTGCATGGGCAAGAGTTAGTCAGAAGAGACATACTCCAGTAGAAACTATAGTTGGTGTCATTTGCGGAGTGACGCTTACTATACTTGGGATCTTTGTTGTACAATTATTAGTACCATGAATTTAGCTAAATTTATAAGATCTTTTGGCTATGCTTTTGAAGGGTTAAGGCTTTCTGTTATGGTTGACCAGAATGTCAGATTTCATTTAGTTGTTGGAGTTTTAGTTTTTATTTCAGCTCTTCTTTTAAAAGTCCCGACTGCAGAAATTCTATTTGTCGTTTTTGCTATATTTTTTGTGATTATTTGCGAAATGCTAAACACGGCAATTGAAGAAATGACAAATCTTATTAAAAAGGAGCACAGCGAAGAAGCAAGAGTTGCAAAGGACATTGCAGCAGCTGCAGTTCTTCTGTCTGCTCTTTTTGCGTTGATAGTAGGGATAGTAGTTCTAGTCCCAAGACTTCTCTTGTTAGTATTTAATATCTAATATTTAACATTTACTATTCAAATTTATATTAAATACTAAATAATAAATAGTAAATAATTTCTCAATTTTTATCACTGGTGCGTGAGTGTCCGTGGGTGAGAGCCAATATTTCTGAGAGTTTCTTCACGAATTTGTGTGCGTGCTCTCGACTCATTCCAATTCTTGATACAACTTGAAGCTGAGTTGAATTCCCAACTTTCTGGCAGATATCAAGCGTGACCCCGTCGTCATTAACATTCATAAAAACGGTATCAGTATAGAGAATGCTAACCTTTTCAGGATTGACATTTATTTGAAATTTATGCTCATCAGTTTTTGCCATATTATCTAATCGATGATCCCGCTGCCACCTCTCTCAATGGAGAAATGAGAGTTATATTTTCGATGTCATCTCCGGTTGCAAGAATCATTCCTTGACTTTCTTCACCCATCATAACTCTTGTATCAAGATTCACGATTGCAACTAATTGCTTTCCGATAATGTCCTCTGGTGTATAACTTTTTCCGATACCGGATAGTATCTGGCGTTTTTCAGTACCCAAATCCACAATCAATTTCAGCAATTTATCTGACCCTTCCATTCTTGTTGCCTCCAAGACCGTTACTATTTTTAATTCTATTTTTGATAAGTCATCAATCGTTGCCATATGAATATTATACTACTGGTTTCTTATATATACATCTTTACTGCCTATGCTTTTTATTTTTCTGTAATTTGAAGTAACGTAGTCTTTGATTGGAAGAGCGTTGATTTCATTTTTTTCGAGAAAGATGATTTTTATCTCTTTTGCTACAAGATTTCCAAGTACATCCCCATAATCAATCTGCGAATTTTTATCAGGACTACGTCTATCAGTTAGAAAGTATATCATTGGCTCGGAGCTCGCAAATATGGGATCTCCCACTTTTGAATAATTGTCTGTGACTTTCCTGAATTCTTCAAAATCAAGAGCAAGACTTTTGTCGACGAAAACAAGCATCTTAGGATTTGCAGAAAAATAATTATTGCGAGTCGAAGGTGCAGTGTAAAAACCCAGCCCAATTAAGAAAAAGATCAAAGCAAATAACAAGTATCTTATATTTATAGAAATGTTGTATCTCAGGTATAGCATGAAGGGTACGCCTGTCATGGATAAAAGGTAGGCAAAGGTTGTGTCTATATAAAATGCAGCGCAAGCTGCTGGAAGAAACAATAGGTGAAATCTGCGTCTGAGGGATAGGAGAATAAAAGCAAAAGAAGAGATAGCAAGTGGCAAAAGATAAAAGATAAGCGGTTCATTGTGTACGAGATTTATATTGATTCCAAAACTTAGAATAAAATGTTTGAAAGAATCTGTTAAAAGAAGGTAAACACAAAAAAGTATTACTCCCCACAGATAGCCATTTGTGAAAGTCAGTATATATTTTGCCTTTCGCGAGCTTTTTACCAAGAAAAAAATCAATATTGGCAAAAACATAATGATCCCAATATTTTGATTTGCCAGAAAAATTGCAAATGTAGAAAGACCTGCAAGAGATAAAAATGCTGATTTTCTTGTCTCTAGAAATTTTAGTAATAAATAGCAAGACAAAAGAGTTGTTAGAATTGCAAAATTTACAGGCCAAATATAATTGATATGCGTTGGCCCCCAAGCGACAAAAAGAAATATGCTTAATGTTGCATATATCCTTTTCTTAACCGAAAGAATTGAAATTTTGTATAAGAGCAGGCAAGATAAAAGCGAAGTTATTAAAACTAATATTCTAGTTGACAATACTGACGGGTGAATAGCAAGAGCACATGCGGCTGCAAAAATGCTTAATGGGGTATGGGGGAAATTAAAATCTTTATATGGAATTTGTCCTTGAGTAATCCTTTCTGAAGAAACAAGAATAAAACCCTCACTTTGCAAAGCCACGCCCCTAGATAAGAAAAAAATCAAAATGGGCAATAGGATAATAAGAACTACAGTTAAATAAGAGAAGCGCATCCTGCCTGAATTATTGTCATTATATCAAAGATGAATCCATTTCTATATAATGAATATTCATGATAAAAAAACGTCTGAAAATTCTTTCCGAGAACAAAAACCTAGCCATAATTGGTCTTATTGCAGTCGTTAATGCGCTTGGCTATGGAATAATAATTCCTA
>CAZKYX010000078.1:0-3160 GCA_964557125.1 uncultured Gammaproteobacteria bacterium | reverse complement strand
CTCTTAAAGCAGCTGAAGTTGAGGCTAATATCTCAAAGGCAGTCTTCGAATACTTCCAAAAGTAAAATAGTTTGTCATCTAATTATTTATTCTTCCTGCTATCTGTTTTCTGATTTTATTTGCGTAAACATGTTTCAAAATTCCCATATATGAAGCCGTTGATTGTTCAAAGGCATACTTTGTCATTTTTCCTGCCTTATAAAGGCTAATATTTTTATCTATTTTTCTTATAATTCTCTTTTTTGTCTTTACTCTTAAAACTTGGTAATGGGGGTAGGGCAACATATCCTAAAAAGTCAATTCCCCACGAAAATTTGCGAAAAGTGGTTTTTTTCGGATGCAACTCCAGCCTTAGTTTATTGTGCAAAAAACGATTGATAAAAACCGCCTGGTTTTCTAACACCCATTGGTCTGTAGATAAGATAATAAAATCATCTGCATACCGAAGGTAATATTTTACCCGCAATTTTTGTTTTACATAATGATCCAACTCGTTTAAATAAATATTGGCAAATAATTGGGAGGTGAGATTTCCGATAGGAATTCCTTTTCCTCGAGAGGTTTTATAGCTTCTTATAATTTCTTCAACAAGCCAAAGAGTATCTTCCTCTTTTATTTTCTTTCTTGCTATATGTAAAAGAGTATCGTGATCCACACTGTCAAAAAATTTTTTAATATCACATTTAAGCGCCCAACAGTTTCTCGTATAGTTCTTAGAGACTTTTCTGGCATAGACGACAAGCTTCTTAAACCCTTTATGGGTTCCATAGCCTTTACGGCACGAGTAAGAATCTGGAATGAAAGTAGCATCAAACAAAGGATTTAAAATTTTAAAAAGAGAATGGTGAACAATTCTATCTCTTACTTCTGCTTTGTGAATGTGACGCTGCTTTGGGTCAGCTATATGAAATCCTGTATAGGAACGGTGCTTGTAAGTTTTTGCAATAAGCTTTTCATGAATTGAGAATAAATTGTCTTCCAGATTTCTTTCAAATATGCCGACGTCTAATTTTTTGCGCTTTCCTTTTTTAAATTCTTCCCATGCTTGAAATAGATTTTCAATTGAGCTAATCTGGGAGTAAATATCATGAAAAGTTTTCAAGAATCCCTCACCTCACAGGACAGGTAGTAAATTTGACATACCCATTTTCCAAAAACAATACGAATTCTATAAACTATTGTATCAATATATAAAGCTGTTTCCTAAAAAAGACAGATATAGTTTGGGTCAAAGAATAGACGATACTACACTTTTAATTTTTGAGAATCTTATTCAGGCAAGTCAAACAAAAGGAGAAGATAAAATTCACCTTCTTGTGATAGCAAGCGTAAAACTTGATATCTTAAAAATTTTTATCCGCCTTGCAAAAAACGTACAGGCTCTTGATAACAAAAACTATCTGACTCTTCAGGAACTCCTCCAGGAGATAGGCAAGATGCTTGGCGGCTGGCTGAGAGCCACCAAGCAAAATCTTTAGTCCTAGACATTACCGAACGAACCCAGACGCTGAGCCAAAGTTGTCATTGGCATTGTCAGTCCATCTGTTATTGCAGTAGAGACTGTCGTCATTGACCTTGAAGTACAACGAGTTGTCGAACCGACCATGGTTCTCGAATAATGCCTTCTCTCCGTAAAGTCACTGGCAATCTAATAATTATTTTGCCTGTATTTAATTCTGCCGTATAAAGGCAATAGAAAGAAAGCACGTAGTGTCTAAGTCTTTTAAAGTACTCCCCCGCTCTTTTTGAATAAAGGATGGGGCGCTCGCTTTTTAAATAAAAGCTTAGAGATTTCAGCAAGAAAAAACCGTGGTCTTTTCTCTAATAACCTGCTTTCTTTCAGCAAACAAGAATTCCTTGCTGAAAGAAAGCAATCTCTATATAATTTTAATTGTAAAAAAATAAAAAGAAGAATGGAAGTGAACGTCGCCCGCCACTCCATTTCTGGAGGGCGGGCGATAAAGAAAAAGTCCAAAAAACCTGGAACCTAGGAATGCACCCCGCAAAGCGGGGATCCAAAATCCAAATCCAAGAACTTACCGAACGAACCCAGACGCCGAGCCAAAGTTGCCCTCGGCATGGACAGTCCATCTGAGAAGGCAGTAGAGACTGCCGCCATTGACCTTGAAGCACAACGACTCGCCGAACCGACCATGGCGCTCGAATCGGTACTCGTCACCAGGGCAGTCGATGAACAGATCCCTTCTACTAACCAGAAGGTCAGGATTTGCCAGAAGTACTTGCCCAACTATGAAAGCGGGAAGACAGAACTGACTGCCGGACATCTCGATTAGCTTTCGGGAGTCATCAACCGACTGGCCCCGATACAACTCGCCGAGTTGCATGGGTAAGACGATGATGTCTCCCTTCTGGGCAGCTTCTGCCGCCTGCATTGCAGATTTTGTCGTGCCAAGCAGGCGATGACGAGTGTTGCTCATTTGACCGACACGGTAGTTGTGAAACGACCTGCGGGTCGCAAGTAGCTCCAGTGTCTTTTCAGTGAGAACACCGAAATTCTCCCAGGGCTTTTTGATCTTGAAATGTGCGGCCAGGGTTTCTGTTCTGACGTAGCAGAACAGACTGGAGAAACCAGGTTTCATCCATGACCTTGCGATGGCGATGTCTCCCTCAACCTGACTCGCGTCAAGCTTGAGGTCAGGAAGCGCTTCGAAAAGCACTAACCGGAGCAGTTTTACCTGCTCTTCTATGTCGAGCTGTCCCTCTGGCGCTTGCGCGCCTAAGGGGTTCGTTTCAATGTGCTTCAGTGCTTCGAATAGCTGGGTTTGCGTTACCTCACCCCGTCCGATCAACTGCACTGCTCCCCAGCGTTCAATCAAGTTCTGAGTGAACACATAGGGATCTTCTGCCTGCAGGAGAAGCTCAAAGAGCCCCTTCCCTTGGCCCATGGTTGCGTCTTTCACAACGCAATCCTTCCTATACGGACGCTGCCCTTTGTCAGCTGTCTCCGTTAACTAGAATTATACTTCTTTTGTGCTTGCAATTCAACTATAGGATGTTTTATAGCAAATTATATTGATATAGTTTGTCATCTTGCATGGTGAACGATTGTTCACTATATTAATTGTTGGCGTGAAAGAAACCTACATCAAAGATCTACAAACCTTCTACAAAAAGAATAAAAGACTTCCTTCTTATTCTG
>CAZKYX010000077.1:0-3164 GCA_964557125.1 uncultured Gammaproteobacteria bacterium | reverse complement strand
CAAGGCTACCGCGAACCAACTCGACTACATTATCCCCGAACGCATTGCGATTCATAGCCCGGTTAGCGGCACCTATGCACTCCGTGCGGATGGGAAAAGCTGTGGTCGATATGGAGCCGGTCGCGTCATCAGCCGAAAGGTTGTCGAAGTCTGCGGGGGCTTGGTCTGGGTCCAACACCGCAACAAATCCCTTGACAGCGAATCCCACGGGCGCATCCTTGCCGCTGGGTTCAAGTGCGTCCCCGTGCGTACCAAGTCCATCCCACTGGTCGATGTGAAGACCGGGGAGAACATATGGCCGTGGCGGGTTTTTCGGGGAAGCGGTCATAAGTGTTCGGCGGATCAGGCGTTGCACATGCTTAGTTCTTCGATGCGGGAGCAATTGAGATCCATCCCCTCCGCGCACCCTCAACCTGTGTAGGGTAGTTGTGAACCCACCCGCCTTCGCCGTAGATCGCGTCAAGGCTTGCACCTATCGCATCCATATCGAAGCGTTGGCCGTAGATGAAGTCCTTTGATGGCGGGAAGCTGTCATATCCAAAGTCTGTTCCGGCTACATAGAAATCGTGGATGATGATGCAGGGCTTGATTCCAGCCTTTGCGATGGCTTCCAATTCAGCCAGTAGCGGGCAGTTGTCGGTCCAATGTGCATCCAGAAAGATGAACGTCCTGTTGTCCTTGGTGGCTACGGCTTTGGCGCGGGCGTTGATCCCATCGGGACTACTTACGTTGACGGCAAGGATTGAGTTTGGCTGTCCTTCGTGCCCATGGCCGCCGATCCAAACATCGCGCGTGCCGATGTCATCCTTGATGTGACGGCCAACAAGGGCGATCATGCGCTGAACTGCTAGGTCGAAGTACGGGCGGTGAAGTTCAAAGGTCCATGTATGCTTGAAGTTCTCCCAAAGCCAAAGCGTCGATGATCCAAGACACGTTCCTGTTTCAATAGCGCAGTTCAACCCGTGCGCTTCCTTCAGCCTCAACACCTCAGCCGCCAAGTACCCATCGCCGTTCCAAGGGAACTCCTGAAAGGGCATGAGGCGCGGGATATGTACGCCTTCAGGGAACGGGTAGGCTTTCAGGTCAACGTGATCCATGGGAGCTTGGGGTCGTGTGCTTTATGCCCCCACTTCTTAACGTAGTGGATGGGCTGCTGTAGTTCGGGGTGCGCCTCTAGTTGGTCGTTCCGTAGGAAGAAGGCGTTGATTTCCCCGTGGGTTTGGATGAGCGTGTAGCCGAACTCTTTACCCAACTTCTCAAAGGCGGCTAGGCTCCCGCCGTAGTAGGTATTGTTCTGCCAAACGTGTGCCTCGTTGTAGGGCATCACCTTGGCTTCGTTGCGCTCGAAGATGGGGTTGTACTCTGCTACGATCAGCGATGGGCAAACCCGTCCCGATAGCAGTATGCTTTGCAAAACGTAGTAGTCGTTTCCGTCAAGGTCGATGCTTATAAAGTCCACCTTGTCCGGGATTTTTGCGTGGACAGAGTGAACGTCGATCCACAGCTTAATGACATCCTTCGCGCCGCGCGGATCCCCATCGTACAAGTCACCCGTCCATCCGTTCTCTAAAAGGCGACGTGTGTTGCTCAGGGTGTACCCATCGCCAGCCCCTAGATCGACAAGGTAGCCTTTCTCAATTCCCAACACCTTGAAGATGCGGGCGATCTCCAACTCTTCACCACGCTGGGAATACTTGTTCACTTCATCCATTGCTCAACTTGTTTGACACGGTTGTTCCATCGGTGGTTCGCCAAGGTATGCGCTGCGCTCAACTGCCCTACTGCCTTCGCCTCTTCTGAGTTTGAAAGCGCAAGCCTCGTCAGTGCCACCATGTGTTCAATACTCTTTGCAGCCGCTACGTGCGGGTGCTCTTCCTTGATGCCTTCGTACCATTGGTTGATCGTTGCACATCCGCAGGCCGTTGCGCGAAGTAAGCGATCGGAGGCGAACCAAGGGCGATGGAAGTGATCCCAGCCTATTGCCACCGATGCGCTGCGCAGAATGTCGGCATCGCCCGGTTCCCGAACGTATCCGCCAAGGTTCTTTTCAGTGGCTATTCCCTCCCACGACATACCATACACTTTGAAATCGTCGGGGAACGCTTCGCACATCGCCTTGACCATATCGCGCCGCCCTTCGCTTTCCGCGAACTTGTAGCCGCTGTAATTGTTACCGATGAACACCACCCCCGAACGCTCTTCATCGCCGGGTTCGTAGATCCTTTCATCATAGCCGATCTGCAAGAACTCCGAACGCATACCCGTGGCGCGGATCAACTCCACGTCCGTCATGTTACTGAAAGAGGTAACATCGAAATGCGAAGCCATCCTAACGTAGTGGTCGGGCAGGGGGTGTCGAACGTCACCGGCCCATTGAACAGCGAAACATCCCAGCTTACTTAGAACCTTCGGGAATCTGGATGTGATAACGTCCGGCGCTTGGAACTGGCAGAAGGCAAGGTCCGGCTTGAACTCTTGCGCCGAGCGGATGCACAGGTCTTCGGCGCTCTGTCTCTTTCTACGGACGTTTCTCCAGTCCACTACGCGAACCTCGTGGCCCTCTTCCTCGAAAGCACGGGCGATGCAGTGCGTTAGGTCGTGCCAGATTATCGGGAGCAGGACTTTCATCGGATCCAGAATTGCCACCAACGTTTATTCGAGACGCGGATCTCCCGTTCGATGCGCCGTAGCTCTTGCGCTGCTAGTTTTGATTCACGCGCTCTCCCGATTGATTCTTGCGAACCCTTCGCAGCCCAAGCCGCGAAATACCTGTCTTGTCCATGCGGGCCGCTCGTGAGCATGGAGTATGTCTTCATGCCGTCCGCGTTCAGTGCGTCCATATTGGCATTGTAGTCGGCTTCTTTTTTGCGAATCGCCTTCTCAACATGCACCTTTTCAACCCTTCGGAGTTCAGTGATCTGCTCGGGCGTCCACCCTTCTTCGGTCAACTCCTTGTCGGTGATGCCGTTGAAGTAGCTCATAGGTGCGTTGGGTGTGCATGTCCGTAAGGCGGCGGGATCCTCTCCATCTTGTCACCTCCCCTTGCCACCCCCGAAGGGTCGTGAAGGTACGAACGCCAGTCGATCAAGTGTAAATGAAACGTGCGGATGGTCTTCGATGGGTTGGTCACGTTGTAACCCGCTTTCTTCAGGACGTGGACGAGG
>CAZKYX010000076.1:0-3214 GCA_964557125.1 uncultured Gammaproteobacteria bacterium | reverse complement strand
TAGGAATTATTATTCCATAGCCAAGCGCATTAACGACTGCAATAAGACCAATTATTGCCAAGTTCTTATTTTCAGAAAGAATTTTTAAACGCTTTTTTATCATGAAGATTCATTATATAGAAAAAGGTCTATCTTTGATATAATGGCAATAATTCAGGCAGGATGCGCTTCTCTTATTTAACTGTAGTTCTTACTATCCTATTGCCCATTTTGATTTTTTTCTTGTCTAGAGGCGTGGCCACACAAGACGAAGGTTACATCCTCTACTCCGCTGAACGCATAACTCAAGGACAAATTCCATATAAAGATTTTAATTTCCCCCATACCCCATTAAGCATTTTTGCAGCCGCATGTGCTCTTGCTATTCACCCGTCAGTATTGTCAACTAGAATATTAGTTTTAATAACTTCGCTTTTATCTTGCCTGCTCATATACAAAATCTCAATTCTTTCGGTTAAGAAAAGGATATATGCGACATTAAGCATATTTCTTTTTGTCTCTTGGGGGCCAACGCATATCAATTATATTTGGCCAGTAAATTTTGCAATTCTAACAACTCTTTTGTCTTGCTGTTTATTACTAAAATTTTTAGAGACAAGAAAATCAGCATTTCTATCTCTTGCAGGTCTTTCTACATTTGCAATTTTTCTGGCAAATCAAAATATCGGGATCATTATGTTTTTGCCAATATTGATTTTTTTCTTGGTAAAAAGCTCGCGAAAGGCAAAATATATACTGACTTTCACAAATGGCTATCTGTGGGGAGTAATACTTTTTTGTGTTTACCTTCTTTTAACAGATTCTTTCAAACATTTTATTCTAAGTTTTGGAATCAATATAAATCTCGTACACAATGAACCGCTTATCTTTTATCTTTTGCCACTTGCTATCTCTTCTTTTGCTTTTATTCTCCTATCCCTCAGACGCAGATTTCACCTATTGTTTCTTCCAGCAGCTTGCGCTGCATTTTATATAGACACAACCTTTGCCTACCTTTTATCCATGACAGGCGTACCCTTCATGCTATACCTGAGATACAACATTTCTATAAATATAAGATACTTGTTATTTGCTTTGATCTTTTTCTTAATTGGGCTGGGTTTTTACACTGCACCTTCGACTCGCAATAATTATTTTTCTGCAAATCCTAAGATGCTTGTTTTCGTCGACAAAAGTCTTGCTCTTGATTTTGAAGAATTCAGGAAAGTCACAGACAATTATTCAAAAGTGGGAGATCCCATATTTGCGAGCTCCGAGCCAATGATATACTTTCTAACTGATAGACGTAGTCCTGATAAAAATTCGCAGATTGATTATGGGGATGTACTTGGAAATCTTGTAGCAAAAGAGATAAAAATCATCTTTCTCGAAAAAAATGAAATCAACGCTCTTCCAATCAAAGACTACGTTACTTCAAATTACAGAAAAATAAAAAGCATAGGCAGTAAAGATGTATATATAAGAAACCAGTAGTATAATATTCATATGGCAACGATTGATGACTTATCAAAAATAGAATTAAAAATAGTAACGGTCTTGGAGGCAACAAGAATGGAAGGGTCAGATAAATTGCTGAAATTGATTGTGGATTTGGGTACTGAAAAACGCCAGATACTATCCGGTATCGGAAAAAGTTATACACCAGAGGACATTATCGGAAAGCAATTAGTTGCAATCGTGAATCTTGATACAAGAGTTATGATGGGTGAAGAAAGTCAAGGAATGATTCTTGCAACCGGAGATGACATCGAAAATATAACTCTCATTTCTCCATTGAGAGAGGTGGCAGCGGGATCATCGATTAGATAATATGGCAAAAACTGATGAGCATAAATTTCAAATAAACGTCAATCCTGAAAAGGTTAGCATTCTTTATACTGATACCGTTTTTATGAATGTTAATGACGACGGAGTAACGCTTGATATATGTCAAAAGGTCGGTAATTCAACTCAACTTCAGGTAGTATCAAGGATTGGAATGAGCCGTGAGCACGCACATAAATTTGTAAAAAAGCTTTCGGAAATATTGGCTCTTACCCACGGCCATTCGAGAACAAGTGACAAGAATTAATTTGCCCACAGTGACTTTTTTGCCTGTTTGCTTCGAGCTAATATGCTACGCAAAAGGTGAAAAAGCTTTCGGAAATATTGGCTCTTACCCACGGCCATTCGAGAACTAGCGACAAAAACTAACGAATTATTTACTATCAAATATTTACTATTTATTAGCAATTTGTATTTATATTAAATATTAAATACTAAATGCTAAATATTAAATACTAACAAGAGAAGTCTTGGAACCAGAACTACAATTCCTACTATCAACGCAAAAAGAGCAGACAGAAGAACTGCAGCTGCTGCAATGTCCTTTGCAACTCTTGCTTCTTCGCTGTGCTCCTTTTTAATAAGATTTGTCATTTCTTCAATTGCCGTGTTTAGCATTTCGCAAATAATCACAAAAAATATAGCAAAAACGACAAATAGAATTTCTGCAGTCGGGACTTTTAAAAGAAGAGCTGAAATAAAAACTAAAACTCCAACAACTAAATGAAATCTGACATTCTGGTCAACCATAACAGAAAGCCTTAACCCTTCAAAAGCATAGCCAAAAGATCTAATAAATTTAGCTAAATTCATGATACTAATAATTGTACAACAAAGATCCCAAGTATAGTAAGTGTAACTCCGCAAATGGCACCAACTATGGTTTCTGTCGGAGTATGTCTCTTTTGCTTAATCCTTGCCCATGCAGAAATAGGAATCAAAAGAAAAAGTAAATAGAAAAATCCTCCATACATAAGTATTACTCCTGTCACAATTGCTGATACCGCCGCAACATGAATGCTTGCTTTTACTTTTCTGTTAATAATGTCCAAAACTAGTAGCGCAACGGTAAAAAGAAGGCTTGATGTGATTAGACTCTGCGGTCCATTTTGCATGTTAACTACAAATGCAAAGAGCAGGATAATCGCAATAGCAAAAGGGTAAAGAAATACTCTCTGACGACGATTTGAAACGTCAAGATTATTGAAAAATTTCATCTTCACTCCAAGAATTACAAACAAAGAAATAAATCCTGAAAAAATTAATGACAAAAAGGTCCAATACAAAGATTCGTTAATACTTGCTGTTGAACTAAAGACTATAAGAAAAACCCCAGGTATCGCAAGGAGAATGGGGTGAAGAACTATCCCAATTATTTTAGGCAGTGACA
>CAZKYX010000075.1:0-3232 GCA_964557125.1 uncultured Gammaproteobacteria bacterium | reverse complement strand
TGGGCTGGTCGCTGCAAGATTATAGAAAAAACAGATACATATATAATAATTGACCTTAGAGTTTGTATCCCTCCAGAGAAAGTTCTTTCATCCTTATGAACGTATTATTCTTGACATACGACTTTCCATATCCCATGAATTCTGGAGGAAAAAACCGGGCATATCATTTGATAAAGCATACTGCAAAAAAAGCTAACATCTTTTTGTTTTCTTTTGTCAGAGATGACTATAATCCAGAGCATAACGACGAAATGATAAAAATTGGAGTGAAGGGTATAAAAGTTATAAAAAGACAAAAATTATCCGCTCCACTAAATATTCCAAAGACACTTCTTAACAACTCATCAATATTTAAGACTTTGTATTTCGAGAAAGAGGTAGTCAAGATTCTTGCAAAAATTATTAAGGATGAAAAAATTGATGTTTTGCATTGCGAATCATCTTACATGGGCTACTATATTGGACAGAATTATGGGGTAAAAGTAAAAGAGATTCTTGGGACTGAAAATATAGAATTTAAACTCTATTTCGATTACGCTAAAAACTTTAAGAAGCCTTACATAAGGCCACTCCTTTCCTATCAAGCAGGACGACTCAAGCAGGAAGAGATAAAGATGATTGAGACTGCTGATCGTGTGACTACGATAACAAATGAGGAAGCGGATTTTGTTAAGGCATTAACAGATGTTGCTTGCTCAACTGTTGCAAACGGTATTGAGCCTTTAACTTATTCTTATAAATACGATAGAACAATCAAAAAAAACATACTTTTCGTTGGTAATTTTAACTATTTCCCAAATGTTGATGCTGTCGAATTCTTTGTTTCAGATGTTCTGCCAAAACTCCAAAACGACGTAACAGTAACAATTATTGGTAAGAAAGTTGATGAGAAATTTAAGTTCACTGACAAGAGGATTGTGACAAAAGATTTTGTTGATGACATAATCGATGAATATAGAAAAGCAGATATCCTTATTTTTCCAATTAGAATTGGAGGGGGAACTAATTTTAAGGTTCTTGAAGCAATGTCTTTGGGTCTTCCAATAGTTGCTCAACCCGAAAGACTTGCAGGACTTAGGGCTATTGCAGGTGAGCATTTTTTACCAGCCAAAAGCGGACAGGATTATATTGATCAGATAAATAATCTTTATGCCGACGGAAAATTAAGAGAAAAGTTGGCAGTCAACGCAAGAACTCTTATTGACAAGTATTATTCCTGGGAAAAGATAGGGGAGTCACTTCTTGATGTTTGGGAAAACTAATATGGATTTGTCTATCATAATCGTTACTTTTAATTCTGAAGGAACAATAAAAGATTGCATTGATTCAGTTATTGAAACAGTTAAAAAAGTAAAATTTGAAATTATAGTTTCTGACAACAGTTTAAATAATGAGACGGAAGAAACATTAAAAACATATGGAGATAAAATTTCCTATATTAAAAACAATGATAATCTTGGATTCTCAAAAGCGAATAATGTAGCAGTTAAAAAAGCAAAAGGAGAATATGTTTTATTCCTAAATCCTGACACCAAAGTTTATGAAGGCACGATCGACGGAATGATGGAATTTATAGATTCACATCCGGGGTGCGGAGTTGCAACTTGTTTTGTTGAGCTCCCAAGTGGTCAGTTGGACGACTCCTCTCATAGAGGCTTTCCAACTCCCTGGAGAGCTTTCTCACATTTTTCAGGACTTTCCAAAACATTCGGCAAGAACAAACTGTTTGGCGGATACAACTTAACATATTTAGATATTAGTCAATCTCACGAAATTGAATCAGCAGCAGGATCATTCATGCTTGTTCCTAAAAAAGTAGGAGACGTGATCGGCTGGTGGGATGAAGACTTTTTCTTCTATGGAGAGGACATAGATTTTTGCTACAGGGTAAAAGAAAAAGGTTATTCTGTGTGGTTTGTTCCAGATTTCAAAGCGCTTCACATGAAAGGAATCTCAAGCGGTATAAAAAAAGTATCTCAAGGTGTAACAACTGCAAGCGAGGAAACCAGAAGGCTTGCAACGCACCACAGATTCAGAGCAATGGAAATCTTTTACGACAAGCATTACAAAAACAAATACCCCTACTTAGTAACGAGTTTGGTAAGGCTTGGGATTAAAGCCAACAAACTTTTATCTTAATAAATATTAAATACTAAATATTAAATAATAAAAATTATGACAATTGGAATTGATGGAAGATTGTGGAATGAGAGTGGTGTGGGTAGGTATATTCGAAACCTGGTTCATGGAATCGATGGGCAAAACACGGAGGATGAGTTTGTAATTTTTTTAACAAAGGAAACTTTTAATAAAATCGAGTTTAGAAATCCCAAAATAAAAAAAGTCGTATCGGATGCTCATTGGCACACCTTATCTGAGCAATGGAAGTTTAAGGGGGAAATAGAGCGGGCCAATGTAGATCTTATGCATTTTACCTACTTTTCGTATCCTGTTTTTTACAAAAGACCATTTGTCATAACGATTCACGATCTTATCCTAGATCACTTCCCAACAGGTGTTGCAAGTTCACGGCCAAAACCAATTTTTAAACTTAAACATTTTGGATATAAGAAAATTACGTCGCAAGCAATTAAAAATGCAAAAAAAATTATAGTTCCATCAAATGCCACCAAGGATGAAATAACAAAACACTATAATGCAACAACTGAAAAAATCGAGGTTATATACGAAGGGTTTGATCAATCTATAACAAAAGGTAAAGGAACAAATCTTATTTCAAATAATTACATTTTGTATGTTGGTAACGCCTACCCTCACAAGAATCTACAAATACTTCTTGAAGCGTTTTCAAAAATAAGGAAGGATCAAAAGATCGATCTAGTTTGCATTGGCAGAAACGATTTTTTCTATAAGAGAATTAAGAATAACCAACCAGGAGTTCACTTTCTGCATGATATTGATGATTACTCACTTTTCGACTATTATAAGGGCGCTAGACTTTTTGTTATGCCAAGCCTCATGGAGGGGTTTGGTTTGCCAGTTCTTGAGGCAATGAGTCTTTCATGTCCAGTCGTTTGTTCTAACACTCCTGCCCTCAAAGAGATTTGCCAGAATGCAGCTGTCTACTTTGATCCGAAAGATCCAAATGATTTGAAAGAGAAGATAGAAAAAGTCCTTTCCGATAAGGAGCTTTTGGAAAGTCTTGCCCAAAAAGGAAAAAAACAATCAGAAAAATTTTCTTGGGAGGAATGTGTTTCAAAGACATTAAAAG
>CAZKYX010000074.1:0-3282 GCA_964557125.1 uncultured Gammaproteobacteria bacterium | reverse complement strand
GCCAACAATATAACTGCAACCAACTTTAGCGTTGACGGCTCAAATGGCAATATAACAACTCTTGGCAACATTGTTGCGAGCGGTACAGCAAGCGTTGGAGGCACTTTAACCCTCTTTACTAACCCAACCATTCAGTCAACAGCAAACCAAACACTTGCAATTGGAGGAAGCACCACTGGAAATATAACTGTATCGCCACTGAATGGAGCTGGGACACTTACTGTAAATGCTGTTGCAATAGATGCAGCAAATGCCGTTACAACCATTGATTCTCTTATTTTGGGTGGAGGATATGGTTCAACAGGAGTTACCATTTCAAACGCTGGAAATGTACAAGCAGCCGGAACTCTTACTGTTGATGGGACATCCCTTCTGACTGGGGACGTAACTGCAGGAGCAGATGTTGCTATTAATGGAGGGGACCTTACAACAAACCAAGCAACATTTAATCTTTTGAATGCAACGGCGACGACCCTTAATATTGGTGGGGCCGCAACTACAGTTACGTTGGGTGCTGGCACTGGGACAACAACGCTTAACAATAATTTGACTGCAAATCTTGTTGATAATAATGCGAATGCACTTGATATTCAGCAAGGTACAAATAATTACATCAATATTAATACTTCAAATGGAACTGAGAACATTTCCTTTGGTAATACAACAACAAATCCAACCTCTACATTCTTGGGAACTGGGGACTCAACATTTAATGGTACTATTAATGCAAATAGTGGAACGATAGCCACAAATCAAGCGACTGGTAACCTATTTAATACAACAGCAACTACTCTTAATATTGGTGGGGCAGCAACCACTTATACGCTTGGCGCAACAACGGCAACAGGAAATATTCGAGGTACAACGATAAGCCTACCAAATGCCACAGCATTTGATGCGCTCAGCGCTCTTGCCCGAGTTGACTCTTTGCAAGTTGGTGGCGGGTATAGCTCGACAGGTGTTTCAATCAGCAATACAGGCAACATTCAAGCTAATGGAACTCTTACCGTTGATGGGACCTCTCTTCTTACAGGGGACGTTGTCACAAGTGGAGACTTGGCTGTCAACGGGGCTACAAGTGCTGACATTACAACGACCACAACAACTGCTTCATTGTTCAATGCAAATGCAACAACTCTTAATATCGGAGGAGCAGCAACAACTGTCAATCTAGGTGCATCAACAGGCACAACGACTGTGAATAATAACCTAAGAGTTATCGGATTCTCAACACTTAGCGCAGGTGCAATTGTTGCCGGCGGCGAAACGTTTACTGCTAGTGGTTCTTCAAACTTTAATCCAATTGATGGTCATGATGTAACTATAAATACTGATGCCGATTCATTCCTTACTCTCACTGGTCTCACAACTCCTGGTTCTGCAGGCACGGCTCTTTGTGTAGACGGTTCAAATAATGTAACAAAGTGCAGCGCAAATACAGTAACACTACAAAGTGCTTACAATGGTGGCAATACTATTACTTCAACAGATGCCCGAGATATCGCATTTACGCTGGCTAACACATCAACTGATTCTAACTTCACCGTTACAACTGCTGCTGACAGTACGAGTTCAAGTGTATTTGCGGTTGCAAATGGTGGAAGTACCACTCCAAATCAATTAATTCTAGTTGACAATCAAGATGTTGATACCGCCCTTGCGGCTGGTATAAAAATTCAAAGCGCTGCAGGCGGAATTACAAATGCGCTTGATGTATCAGACCCTGAAATTGTAAATGCAATTGCATTGGGAGCTAACAACATTTCAGGAACTAACTTTAATGTAAACGGCTCAAATGGAAATGTCACAACTGTTGGAAATATAAGTGCCGATGGTACTGCAAGCATTGGAGGAACTCTAACACTATTCACAAATCCAACCATTCAGTCAACTGCAAATCAAACCTTAGCAATTGGGGGAGACACTACTGGGAATATAACGGTTTCACCTCTTAATGGTGCTGGCGTGCTAACGGTAAACGCGACTGCAATAAATGCTCTTAATGCAGTAACAACCATAGATTCTCTTGTTCTAGGTGGTGGCTATGCCTCTACTGGTGTGAGTATTTCTAATACTGGAAACATTCAAGCAGCAGGAACCCTAACGGTTGATGGAGCCTCACAGCTAACAGGAAGTGTCACTACATCAGGCGATCTTGCAGTAAATGGTGCAACAAGTGCTGATATTACAACAACAACCGGCACAGCAACTGTATTCAATACAAATGCTACTGACCTTGCCATTGGCGGCGCTGCAACTACTGTTGCCATTGGTGCAGGAAGTGGAACAACTACAATAAATAATAACGCAGCAGTAACTGGTACAAGCACCTTTACCGGTCTTGCTACATTTAATGGAGGAGCAACGGTTGCAACTGGTCAAACATTTACTGCAAATGGCGCTTCAACCTTTGATCCAAGCGCAGCAAATGATGTTGCAATTGTCACTGACTATACTGCCGGCTCTTACCTCAATATCACAGGGCTTGAAACACCTGTAGCAGCAGGTACATCCCTTTGCGTGGATGGTTCAAACAATGTAACAAAGTGTAGTGCAAATACTGTAACCCTACAATCAGCATACAATGGAGGTAACACTATTACTTCAACGGATGCTCGAGACATTGCTTTTACTCTTGCTAACACATCAACTGATTCTAACTTTACCGTTACAACTGCTGCTGGGAGCACGGGATACACTGCTCTTTCCCTTGCGGACGGTTCAAACGCAGCACCTGCGGGTCAGCTTCTTCTCATTGAAAATCTGGATACAAATCAAGTATTGGCGAGTGGAATCAAAGTTCAGTCAGCAGCGGGAGCAATTACAAATGCTATTGATCTTTCTGACGCAGAGATTGTAAACGCTTTGTCACTTGGAGCAAATGACATAACAGCTTCAAGCTTCTCAATAACTGGAAGCAACGGAAACATCACTACAGCCGGAGACGTTGCTGTTGATGGTGGAGATGTGACTACAAGCAATGCTACTGCATCTCTCTTTAATACAAATGCAGCAACGCTAAGCATTGGAGGTGCTTCAACTGCTGTTACTCTTGGTGCAGCTACCGGTTCAACAACAATAAATAATCTTTCCCTCCTGCTTCCAAACGCAACTGCAATTACAGCAGGAAATGCCGTAACAACCATTGACTCACTTATTCTTGGAGGTGGTTATGCCTCAACGGGCGTTACCATTACAAATGCCGGAAATGTTCAAGCAGCTGGAACGCTTACTGTTGATGGCGCGTCACTATTAACGGGCAACGTAACCACAAGTGGAGAC
>CAZKYX010000073.1:0-3313 GCA_964557125.1 uncultured Gammaproteobacteria bacterium | reverse complement strand
AGCTTGATACCGGGAAATTTACAGTCGCACCACTCTCTTTTTACTTAAAAAATGGCAAATTTAAGCTTGAAATTGGAGTTGCTCGAGGCAAAAAAGAACACGAAAGACGAAAAGATGCAAAGTCTCAAGCTATAGAGCGTGATAGAGATCGAGACCTAAAGAACGAATATCGAACTTGATCCTATAGTATATATGTGTTATAATACTTTTCCTGGGGATGCATTGTATCGACAGGAATAGTACTTTAAAAACTGCAAGCCGGCAATGACTCAAAGCCGTAAAGCCGGGTCAAAAATACATGCTGGTGAAAAAATCAGCCGTGTTTACTCTCAAGTAATTGAGAGTGGACGAAAAGCAGTTGCTGGAGCTTTTGCTCCTAGTAGCTTCGCTTTTGCTGCGTAAGCAGGCGTATTTGCATTATTTCTTCTCCTAAACGGATAGATGCAAGTATAAACAAAGTTTGGGATAGGACAATAAAGTTGGTTTGATTATTGTCCAAAAAAAGAATCTTGGAATTGTTTTTCCTGTTAGTAGGTTACAAACAAGACGACAATTAAGTACTAACTAAGCTTGTAGATGTTTTTATTCACTGTTCTTGGACGGGGGTTCATAGCCCCCCATCTCCACAAATTTCTTAACCTTCGTGAGCGAGGGTTACCCCCAATACTTTTCCTGCACCACCCTTTTTTAGAATTTTTGCACACTCCCGGAGTGTGATTCCGGAAGTTGTAATGTCGTCAACCAAAATTACATGTTTGTTTTTTATTTTCTGCTTTAAATTTTCAGTCATCATAAATGCTCCATCTATATTTGCTTGTCTCTCCTTTTTTGAAAGCTTGTATTGCGGTCTTGTCGTCTTTACACGCTTCAAACAATTTACGACTGCTTCATCAAATCGTTTTCCTAACTCAACTGCTAAAAGCTCTGACTGATTGTATCCTCTTTTTCTTTCCCTAATCTCATGCAATGGAACCGAAACTATTACAAAATTCTTTCCTTCAATAAAATTCATAAAAACTGGCTGCTGTATCAATCCTTCATAAAGAAGACTTGTAAGATCCGTTTTTAGATCCGAAAGATAAGGGGGATATTTAAATTGGTATATTAGTTTCTTAACAATTCCCTTGTAAGAAACTGCTGAAAGCATGCCTTCCATACCATACTTCTTTTTGCACAATGGGTGAGTCAATCCATCAATAGACCCTTTCTGGCATTCAGAACAGATTTGATAATCCAAAAAGCTTATAAGAGCAAAACATTGAGCACAAATATAGCTTCCATACCGCCTGCATTTAACGCATTTTTTTGGATACAAAAGTGAGACAAAAAAATTTATCATATGCTTTGCGTACAAAGAATTTTAACAAAAAAACTCCTACTCTTTACACATGACTTCGTCACTTCCGCAGTGCTGACAGAACGGAATTCTTTGATTTACGGGTCTTATGTTCTCTGCGTTGCATGTCGGACACTTAAAAGTTCTTTCTCCCCAAATGTCAGACGCGTATTCAGCAACCCCAAAAGGCGAAGTGATCCTTACGTCATACCCTCCAAGAGTTCCGCATCCTGTTTCTATCTCTTTAACTGGCTGGAATCCATATCTTTCAACCTCCTGCTGAATAGTTATTAATCCCGGCATTTCATGAGTGTAGCCTCCTTCCTTGAGCCTCTCTGCTACATCATCTGCTTTATTTATAATCGTATTAAATAGAATTCTGTGTAATACGTCGTTACCCGGCTCTTCAACTATTGCTCGAACGTAAGCACTAATTACTCCTCTGCATTCATTCTTTATAACCGCAAACTCATCATCCTGCATAAATTCCTGTCCTTCCTGAAGATACGCGCTAATAGCATCAACCGTAATCCCCCTCGGCAACTTTATTGGATTGGAAAGAAAATCTTCTACACTGCCAAATATTCCAAGCTTTTCTTTATAGTCTTGCGGACCAAGGGTTGATGCATGTCTTCTAGCCTCAACGTATCTTTCACCTATTTCATTTACTTTTAATTCCAATGAGTCCCAAAAGTTATGCTGATACGTTGAGTTCTTTGCCCCTCTTATTGAAATTGAGATCATTGCATCGCCTATCTTCGCATCGCCAGATAATAGCTCTTTCTGCATTTTCTCAAACCCTACAACCTCTGCATCCTCGCGTGCCCAATCAATCGCCTTCCCATGAATTTTTCTATAATCTCGACCTCTTTTTATAGAATCAGAAAATGGCTCGTCCATATCCTTGCCCCACAATTGCCCATCTTTTATGTCATAAGAAAATCTACTCAGCTCCACATTAAACCTTTCCCCAAGGGTTGTTTCCATCTGACTCATAAGATATGAAGAAAATTGTTCTTGAGCTATTCTTCTTTCTTTGGGATTTTCTATCTGAAGGTTGGCAAAGCTGTCTGCTTGATCATGCCTTATCTCGTATGTTTTTGCTCCAGTTTCCATATGCTTTTTGGCTCGAAAAGACTTTCAGGGGTTCTGACTTTGACAGTTGCGGCACAGCGAGGGAATTCCAGCCTCTTTCACCCAAAAAACTTACTATCTACGTTTCCAAATAGTTTCTGCTATATGTTCGTTGTGATTCGAATATCTGCTCATTGTAAATAAAAGATCTGAAAGTCTATTCAGATATTGAAGGACTCCTTCATTGATTTTTGATTTTTTGGAAAGGGTCACAAGCCTTCGCTCAGCCCTCCTACTAACAGTTCTGGCATTTTGTAAATATGCCCCACCTACTCCTCCACCTGGCAAAATAAAATTTGAAAGTTCTGGCAATTTTTCGGTCATTTCATCGATGTAGTTTTCAAAAACGCTTGTTCTTTGAGGCAAAAGTTCTACCAAATTTGCGTTAGCTGGATTTGATAGATAAGACCCTATACAAAAAAGGTCGTCTTGGATTTGACTAATAATCTCATTTAAATAGCGCGCGTATCCTTCTTTTGAATCTAAAAACTCTGCGCCTACAATTCCGAGAATCGAATTTAACTCATCAACGGTTCCGTATGCCTCAACCCTATCTGAATCTTTCCAGGATTTTATCCCGCTTCCTAAAGAGGTCCGTCCTTTGTCTCCTTTTTTTGTATATATTGCCATAGAAAATAGTTTTTAGTGATTAAGCAGAGCTTGGCGCTTTGCGCTAGTTTTTAGTGATTAGTGGGAAACAGGGGAAGATTGGAATAGACTATTCACCATTCACTAGTTACTATTCACTAGCTTAGCACTCGGCGTGGCCACAACTGTAAGCGCAAACGTTGCAAGAGTAAGCATAGCTTGCAGTCGTTTCCAGCTTCGTTAACACTCAGCGTG
>CAZKYX010000072.1:0-3314 GCA_964557125.1 uncultured Gammaproteobacteria bacterium | reverse complement strand
AAAAATGTCTTTTTTTGGAGTATACTAAAAGTAGGAAAATGTTGGTTGCTCACAGCCACATTTTGGATCTTTTCAAATAACTTGGGTGAGCCGTGTGCTAAGGGTCGATACACGTCGTAGCGTAGTAATATATCTATTTAAAAAAAGTCTTATGCAAAAAACTATTCTTACCATTCTCGGTGTGGTGTTTCTCGCTATTGGAGTTTTGGGATTTGTTAGTGATCCACTCTTAGGTATTTTTGAAGTTGATTCACTTCATAACATTATTCACATCCTCTCAGGTGCTCTCGCCTTGGTTGCTGTGAGTATGGGCGCGAGTGCCATGAACACTTTCTCACGTGTTTTTGGTATTGTGTATGCATTGGTTGCCGTCTTGGGATTTGTCTCAGGAGACAATGTACTTGGCCTTATTATGGTTAATGCTGCCGACAATGTTCTTCACCTTGTCTTGGCAGTTGTTTTCCTCTATCTTGGTTTTGGTCAAGGTAAGGGAGCCTCAGCAAGCATGTAAGAGACCCCTTAGAGAAGTCTCCAAAAAGCCCTGCTTCAAGCGGGGCTTTTTGATACCCATGTAGCTTGTGGTATAGTAGAGATATGGCTGAATCAAAGAATTCTAAAAGAGTCATATTTCGACCCGGAGAACAAAAGAGGTTTCTTTTAGAAGTGAAGGAAAAAATAGATGTTTCATGGAAGAGTATTGCAGAGAGTTTAGGTGTTAATCCAAGAACAGTGAGCGCCTGGCGAAATGAAGAAAATTCTTTAACATTTGGCGCGCTCAGTATTCTTTGTGAGTTAGCATCATTTCCTATCCCGGCTGATATTGAAGTTCGTGATCAGTATTGGTATGTAGGTATGGCTGCTAAGAAAGGAGGGATGGTAAACTATAAGATAAACGGCAAGGTAGGGGGAGACGAAAAGCACAGAAAAGAACAGTGGCAGAAATGGTGGGATGACAAAGGGAAATTCAAACTACCTCAAACAAAGGCACGGACGGTATCCTTACCGTCATCATCAGAAAAACTCGCTGAATTTATAGGCATTATTCTTGGTGATGGAGGGGTGACCAGAAATCAAATAACTATTACTCTTCATAAAGAAGATGATAAGGAATATAGCAAGTTTGTGAAACATCTTATCGGAGAACTCTTTTCTGTTATACCGGGCGAATACATTATTCCTGAAAAAGAAGCAAAGCGGTTAGTTATTTCAAGGAGACTCTTAGTAGAGTATTTGGGAACTTTAGGTATCAAGAGGGGGAGTAAGGTCAAAAATCAAGTAGATATTCCAGGCTGGATATTAACCAATACAAAGTATAAAAAAGCTTGTTTGAGGGGTTTGATTGATACAGACGGTTGTATTATACTGCATAAGTACCGTTCTAAAGGGAGAATATACAGGTATAAGAAGATTTCATTGACTAATCGAGCATATCCCTTACTTCTCTCAGCTTCTTCTATCTTGACGAAGCTAGGGATTCAGCATAGGATAACCAAGAATTGCTTTGAAATAAGAATAGAGGCTCAAAGTGAAGTAGAGAAGTATTTTCAGTATGTTGGGACTAATAACCCAAAACATCTGAGTAGGTATGCGAGTGTATAAAAGGAGAGATGGGTGAGCGGCTGAAACCACAACACTGCTAACGTTGCAAGGGGAAACCCTTCGAGGGTTCGAATCCCTCTCTCTCCGCAGAAAGAAACTTCCGAATCCGAAAGGTGGGAAGAAGCCCGCGCCGAAGGCGCGGGAGTGGGCAAAAGAGCCCGTCGCGAAGCTATGAATTGGGACGGGACGGGTGCGGCGAAATGGGCGGATTTGTCACGAACCAAGGGGTTCGTTCCGATTTTTTGGACGAACGACTTGATTTGGTACAAATCAGAGGAGCAGGACAAAAAATTGGCTTGTTTCGTATCTAAAATCCATTCCCGCAAGGGTTCGACCCAATTGTTTCTCCCGCGTTCAAAATCTTTCATTTGCTCCTTCAAAGCGGCGAGAGAGCGCATGAGAATATCCTTTCGCTTCAAGTAAACATCTTTCGGTACATCACCATCCAAATACGCCGAGAGCAGTTTTTCCATGCGCTCCTCGTTCGCTTTGATTCCATTTGAAAGATTTTGAACCTCGCTTTGCGACGCTCCAATTTCCTCACGCTCCCACATTTTCACTTTGTTCAACATCCACTCGGTATAGCGATCGCAAAGCGAGATTGTTTGAAGCCGTGCACAGATTTGCCTCGTAAGCTCGCTTTCCTGCAAATACGCTTGCGAACAGTGGCCGCGCTTTTTCGAGCACCGATAATATCTATAACGACCACCAGATTTTCCAGTTGCCCACTGCGCGGAAATCATACCGCCACACTCACCACATCGAAAAAGTCCAGTGAAAGGAAAATCATGCTTGATTTTCCTTTTGCGCGGCCTTTCTTTCGTTTGCAATACTTTCTGCACGGCTTCAAACAATTGCGGAGAAATAATTGGCTCAAAGTTTCCATCAAACCATTCATCACCATGTTTAACGAAGCCGAGATACGCTCTGTGTGTTAAAAGTCGTTTGATGGAAACTTTGGCAAGTGGCGTTCCGTTTCGAGTCACCACATTCAAGTCCGCCAAAAATTGCGCGAGCGAAATAAAAGTGTGCGACCCTTTGGCGTATTCTTGAAAAGCTAGGGTAACCACGCGAGCATTTGTCGGATGAGGCTCAATATTTCTCACTTTTGGATTATTGGTGTAGCCAAAGGGAGCTAAATTCAACCATTCGCCTCGTCGCAATTTTTGGCGGACGCCACGCTTGATATTGTCAGATAGATTGTCGCTATAATATTTAGATTGCCCAAACGCCACTTGCAACATAAAGAGCCCTTGCGGGGTTGGTTCAAACCAAAATGTCGGAAAGCGCAAAGACACAACCTTGCGAGTGTCTACGGCGTAAATAACCCTGCCACCGTCAATACTGTTACGCGCGAGGCGGTCGGGATGCCACGCCAATATGCCAACACCATCGAGCTTTTCAATTTTCGCGAACATTGCGCCGAACACCTCGCGCCCCGGTGTCTTTGCGCTTTTCGACTCTTGAAATTCCTCAAGAATTTCAAGATTTTCTTTACGCGCCAATTCTCGCAGTTCAAAAAGCTGTGCTTCAATGGACATCACTTGTCGGTCATCATCTTCGGTACTTTTACGCGCGTATAGAAAATATTTTGGTTTGGACATATAAATAGTTTTTAGATACGAAACAAGGACAAATCCGCCCATTTCGCCGCACCCGTCCCGTCCCAATTCATAGCTTCGCGACGGGCTCTTTTGCCCACTCCCGCGCCTTCG
>CAZKYX010000071.1:0-3443 GCA_964557125.1 uncultured Gammaproteobacteria bacterium | reverse complement strand
CCTCCAGCTACCCCTCAAGTAGGACAGTTGTTAATTCATAATGATACACCGAAGGTATCTTAAACCCAAGACACTCCCGCGGTCGGTTATTCAAGAAGGCATGGATCTCAGCCAAATCTTCTTGAGTCACGGACGCTATATCTCTTCGCTTCGGCACAAAGCATCTAATCCACCGATTGGTATTCTCCACCAATCCCTTTTCCCACGAATGATATGGATGACAAAAGTATATGGGGGCATGTATGATAGTTTCTAGTTCGAGCCAGTGCTTGAACGCAATGTCATTGTCGGTGGTGATGCTTTTGACGGAGATCCCACTGAACATATCAGAGAACGCTTGGCTTATGGTCGAGCGTTTTCTATTGAGCAACTTCTGCACCAGTGAATGCTTGGTTAAGCGGTCAGTGGCTACCAGGAGCACGTACGAGCTTTGCTTGGAAACGATGAAGTCTAGTTCATAGTGTCCTAATACATTCTGGACTAGTCTTTCTTCTAGGTATTTTCGACCGTCAGCCACTCCTTTATGCTTTTGTCGCTTGGGACCACCCTTCTTCTTATTCCATCGCCAGAACAGTTGATACTCCAAGCCCCTGTGTTCAATGAACTTGTATATGGCTTTGGCTGAGCAGTTGATACCAAGTTCCTCTCTGAGATAGCCACTGATGCTTTTTGGTGTCCATTTCAACTCCAGTTTGGACTCGACGAAGTTCACCAGAAAGCTATCCATCGCCACCTTTAGACACTGTCGCTTCGCTCGCCAACGACGTTGATTCGCTTTCAATTGAGCTTTCTTGGCACTATACACACCGCTCACCATATTTCGACTCAACTCACGACTTATTGTATTGGGACTACGCTCCAGAAATTCTGCTATGTCTCTAATTAAACTACGGGCATTCCATAATTTTTCAATCACAAAACGCTCTTCAAATTTTAAATGTGTGTATTTCATAGACAACAATCTTAAATAATTTGTTGTCCTACTTCAAAGGTGTCTGGAGGTAACTTAATAAGGGGTTCTCATGGAACATATCGGGTCTAATATTTTTCTTTTCTTCTCCCCTCTCCTTCCTTTTCTCCCTTCTCTTTTTATAATTTTTTTGACTTCTCTTTCTATACATTCTTTTTATATTTATAAATTGAATAGAATAAAAGGTTGTCATGTTCAAGAAAATGATTTGAATATGGAGATACATCGGATACTTGCTGTTGTTGATGCCGAAGGTAAAAAATATTGTTTACTGAAAAATGGAAAGGGAAAAGTATTACTTTTTCTTGTTGGTTCAGAGGAAGGACATTCAAGATTTACTATAGAAGAAAAAAATGGAACGGGACATCTTTACCCGAGACCTTTATAGTATAATTTATTAAATTTTTTTAGGAGCTCACCCTGGTGGGTTTCTTTTTTGTCTAAAAATAAAACCTAATCAAAAAACTTTGATTTTTTCAGCATTATGGTACTCTTCTCGAGAATTCGTTTCCATAATAAAGAAAGGAGAATCTCATGTTTTTTGAATTGATGGGAATTATATTTATAGGACTTTTGGCAATTTTTATCCCACGTACAATTTTGGCAATAGTTACCTGGAATGTTATTAATCACCAAGCAGAATTTATAGCTGTACATGTTCTATTAACACTCGCAGCAATAGTCTGTGATTATAAAATTTTGAAAGAAAAATAAAATACGTAAACAGGCTTATTCTTATATATAAGCCTGTTTTTATATTTAAATAACTTACTAGCTACGTAATTTGACTTATGCTCATTTTAGTTGCAATATAGTAGGACGAGACATTTGCCAGAGTTGTCTGAATTGTTAGTCACACGGGATTTTCTGACTTATGAGCATTGTGTCGTATAATTACATTAATTATGCCAAATTTTCAAAATTTTACATCAAAGGCCAAGGAGGCGATTCGAAAGGCGCATGAGCTGGCGATTGAGCGTGGTCAAAATCATGTCAGTCCAGTCCATCTGTTGACGGCTTTGTCTATGCAAGACGAAAGTATGGTTATTTCTATGCTCGATAGAATGGATATTGATGTTATTGCTTTTACTGATTTTCTACTTGAGGCACTAGAGGTGGCCGACATGCAAACGACAATTTCTCCATCATATCAACTTTACCTTACTCCAGAATTAGCCAAAGCTCTTGAATACTCAGGAAAAATTGCTGAACAGATGAGTGATTCATATGTAGGAGTTGAGCATTTATTTATTGCTGTTTTGGAATATCCTGGGCCAGCAGCTGAATTATTGCTTAGAGTGGGAATTGATAAAGAAAAAGTTTTGCGAACTGTTAAAGAGATTCGTGAGCATAGTGTTTCTGATGCTCATTCACCAAAAAAATATCGAGCGTTAACAAAGTACACTAGAAATATTACGAAGTTGGCTCAAGAAAATAAACTTGATCCTGTAATTGGTCGCGATATCGAAATTCAGAGAGTGATTCAGATTCTTTCTCGTCGTACAAAAAATAACCCAGTCTTAATTGGTGAAGCTGGTGTGGGTAAGACTGCTATTGCTGAGGGATTAGCTCAGCAGATTGTTTTAGGAAATGTGCCAGAATCAATTAAGGATAAAGAAATATTATCATTGGACTTAGGACTTTTGGTAGCGGGGACAAAATTCCGTGGTGAATTTGAAGAGCGATTGAAAGCGGTGATGAAAGAGGTGGAAGCTTCACTTGGTTCGATTATTCTTTTTATAGATGAACTACATACTATTGTCGGAGCAGGACAAGCCGAAGGCTCTATGGACGCTTCAAACATGCTAAAGCCAGCCTTGGCTCGTGGTGAAATTCGCGTGATTGGTGCAACTACAATTAAGGAATACCAAAAACATATTGAAAGAGATCCGGCCTTGACTAGACGTTTCCAGCCAGTGTTTGTAAACGAACCTTCACCAGAAGACACGGTAGCTATTCTTCGTGGGCTTTCAGAAAAGTATGAACTCTTCCATGGTGTTCGTATTACCGATGATGCTATACAAGCCGCGGTAAATTTATCTTCAAGATACATCACTGACCGTTTCTTGCCTGACAAGGCAGTTGACCTTATTGACGAAGCGGCTTCTGCTCTACGTATTTCTTTGGAAAATAAGCCAGAAGAATTGGTGATTGCTGATAGGCAAGTGCGACGATTGGAAATTGAGCGTGAAGCTTTGCGTAAAGAGATTGGAGTTTCAACTATATCTGAAAACAAGAAAAAAATTAAAGAAAGAATTAAAGAAATTGAAGCACAGATTGGTGAGTTGAAAGAAACTACTTCAGCTTTGGAAACAAAATGGAATAATGAAAAAACTGCTCTCAGTGAAATTAGTAAACTGAAGAAGGAGTTGGAAGAACTGCGTGTTGAAGCAGAAAATGCTGAGGCTATGGCCGATTTGACTCGTGCTGCAGAAATTCGTTACGACTCAATTCCTTCGGCTCAACGTGAGCT
>CAZKYX010000070.1:0-3550 GCA_964557125.1 uncultured Gammaproteobacteria bacterium | reverse complement strand
ATTGATGCTTCCAATAATGTCGTCAAATGTAGCGCAGGCTCTTCAACACTTCAGGCAGCTTACAACGGTGGCAATACTATTACTACAACAGATGCTCGAGATATTGCATTCACTCTTGCCAATACCACAACAGACTCTAACTTTACCGTCACAACTGCAGCAGATAGCACTTCATCAAGCATATTCTCAGTAGCTAATGGAGGGTCAACAACTCCAAATCAGTTAATTCTTCTTGAAAATCTTGATACAGACACCGCTCTTGCCGCTGGCATAAAGATTCAATCTGCTGCGGGCTTGATAACTAATGCACTCGACCTTTCAGACGCAGAGATAGTGAATGCTCTTTCTCTAGGAGCCAATAATATCACAGCTACAAACTTTAGCGTTGATGGTTCGAATGGAAATATAACAACCGTTGGCAATCTAAGTGCAAGTGGAACTGCAACTATTGGAGGAACATTAACACTCTTTACCAATCCAACAATTCAATCAACGGCAAATCAGACGCTTACATTCGGTGGAGACACAACAGGAAATATTGCCATTTCTCCTCTTAATGGAACAGGAACGCTAAATGTAAATGCTTCAAATATCAATTCAACAGCTACTGCCCTGACAGCAGCAAATGCTGTAACAACAATCGACTCGCTTATTTTGGGCGGAGGATATGGCTCAACGGGTGTCTCTATATCTAATGCTGGAAACATTCAAGCAAACGGCACACTTACTGTTGATGGCAATTCGGTATTTACTAGTGACGTAGCTGTAAATGGTGGCGATATTACGACTTCAAATGGTAGTGCCACTCTATTTAATGCAAACGCAACAACACTTAATATCGGAGGAGCAGCTACTGCAATTACGCTTGGAGCAGGTACAGGAGCTACAACAGTTAATAATGCTCTTAATGTTGCAAATCTTGCTACCTTTAACGGAGGAGTTATGATTCCGACAAATCAGTCATTTAATGCAAGCGGTTCTTCAGTACTTGATCCAAACGGGTCAAATGACATTGCAATTATTACTGACTTTAGTGCAGGTTCATACCTCAATCTAACAGGACTTGATACCCCCGGTGTAGCTGGAAACGCTCTCTGTATTGACGGTTCGAATAATGTCACAAAATGTGCATCCTCAACCTTCACACTTCAAGGCGCATACAATGGCGGAAATACCATAACAACAACTGATGCAAGAAATCTTGCATTTACCCTCGCTGATACAACAACAGACTCAAACTTAACTGTTACTACTGCCGCGGATAGCACCGGCTACTCAGCATTTGCTCTCGCAAATGGTGGTTCTACTCCACCAAGCCAACTAATCCTTGTTGATAATCTTGACACAGACACCGCTCTTGCCGCTGGTATAAAGATTCAGTCAGCAGCTGGTGGCATTACAAACGCCCTTGACCTTTCAGACGCAGAGATTGTAAATGCGCTATCGCTTGGTGCGAATGACGTAACAGCAACGAGCTTCTCTATCACCGGTTCAAGCGGTGACATAACAACAGCAGGGGACGTGGCTGTTAATGGTGGAGATATTACGACTAGTCAAACGACTTTCAATCTTGTAAATGCTACAGCAACCACGCTTAATGTAGGTGGAGCTGCTACTACATATACATTAGGTGCTACAACAGCAACAGGTAATATTCGAGGCACTTCAATTCTTCTTCCAAATGCTACGGCTTTTGATGCCCTCAGTGCTCTAGCACGAGTTGACTCACTCCAAGTCGGCGGTGGATACAGCTCAACTGGGGTAACCATTTCCAACGCGGGTAATATACAAGCAAACGGGACTCTTACTGTTGATGGCACTTCTCTTCTGACAGGGGATGTGACCGCAACTGGAGACATCGCTGTTAATGGTGGTGATATTACTACGTCCTCAGGTACAGCAAATATCTTTAACTCAGGAGTTACAAATCTTAATATTGGTGGAGCTGCAACTGCGCTTACTCTAGGCGCTGCAACAGGGACAACTACTGTCAATAATACTTTAAATGTCTCAAGTGCCTTTAATGTTTCGGGTCTTGCAACTCTCAACGGAGGGGCTCTTGTTCCAACAGGTCAAGCATTCAATGCAAGTGGTTCTGCTGTATTTGATCCAAATGGAGCAAATGACGTTACTATAGCAACTGACTTTTCTGCAGGTTCATATCTTGCTCTGACCGGTCTTGATACGGCAATAGGTACGGCGCTTTGTATTGACGGATCTGACAATGTCATGAAATGTGCTGCAGCAACCAATTCATTGCAAGGAGCGTATGTAGGAGGTAATACCATTACAACAACTGACGCTAGGGATATTGCCTTCACTCTTACAAATACAGCAACTGATTCCAACTTCACTATAACAACTGCTGCAGACAGCACCAGCTACACTGCTTTCACCCTTGCAAATGGTGGTTCTACTCCCCCAAGCCAACTTGTTCTTGTGGAAAATCTTGATACGGACACTGCCCTTGCAGCTGGTATTAAAATTCAAAGTGCAGCTGGAGGTATTACAAATGCCCTTGACCTCTCAGACCCAGAAATTGTAAATGCACTTTCATTAGGCCTTAATGACATTACATCAACACACTTCACGCTAACCGGCTCAAATGGAAACATAGCAACAGATGGAACTATCACCGCAACGGGAACTATAAATGCTAATAGTGGAACTCTTGATACCAATCAGTCAACAGGAAATCTATTCAATACCACTGCAACTACACTTAATATTGGAGGAGCTGCAACTGCTATTGTGCTTGGAGCAAATACCGGTTCTACAACAATTAATAACACAACCCTTGCTCTTCCAAACGCTACGGCAATTAATGCTGGAAATGCAGTTACGACAATTGACTCAGCTGTTATAGGCGGTGGATATGCTTCGACTGGCGTTACTATTTCAAACGTTGGAAATGTTCAAGCGGCAGGTACCCTAACGGTTGATGGGGCATCCGTTCTTACCGGAAATGTGACAACATCAGGCACAATTAATGCAAACGGAGGAACAATTGCAACAAATCAAACAACAGGGTTCCTCTTTGACACGACTGCAACTACGCTTAATATCGGAGGAGCAGCAACTGCACTTGATTTGGGCGCTGCAACGGGGCTTACAACCATAAACAACAACCTTAAAGTATCAGGCTTCTCAACTTTCGCTGCTGGCGCCATTGTGAATGCAGGCGAGAACTTTACTGCAAGCGGCTCCTCTTACTTTAATCCGGTTGCTGCAAATGATGTTGTCGTTAGCACCGATTCAGATTCATTCTTAACCCTAACTGGACTTCAGACCGCAACGGGTAACACTCTGTGTATTGATGGAAGCGATAACGTTGTGAAATGTTCAGCAGCTTCAATTACTTTGCAAAGTGCATACAATGGAGGCAATACCATTACTTCAACTGATGCTCGGGATATCGCCTTTACACTCGCAAACACCGCAACAGACTCTAACTTTACCGTAACAACAGCTGCGGATAGTACAGGTGGAAGCGTATTTGCTCTTGCAGATGGTGGTTCTACATCTCCAAGTCAATTAATTCTTGTTGAGA
>CAZKYX010000069.1:0-3600 GCA_964557125.1 uncultured Gammaproteobacteria bacterium | reverse complement strand
TGAGACAGCGATGTCGGCTCATCCTAGCGCGGAGGTGGAGAAGCTTCCAAGCGTCTGGCTGTTCGCCAGTTAAAAGGGTACGCGAGCTGGGTTAAGAGCGTCGTGAGACAGCTCGGTCTCTATCCAGGATTACCGTTTGAGATTTGAAGGGAGTCGCCCCTAGTACGAGAGGACTGGGGTGAGGGAATCCCTGGTGTGCCGGCTGTACCATAGAATGGGCAACGTCGGGTAGCTATATTCCCATGGGATAACCGCTGAAAGCATCTAAGTGGGAAGCCCACCTTAAGATAAGATCTCTTTTAGACCCCTTGAAGACCACGAGGTTGATAGGCTACAAGTGTAAGGCGAGTAATCGTTTCAGCTTAGTAGTACTAATAGGTCGAGAAGTAGTGCAGATTCTTTTAAATCATGCCTAGTAATTAGGCTTGTATTCCAGATAGTTTTGTCCGAAAGCCTTTCGGTGATTTGAGCGGTATGGAACCACCTCTTCCCATTCCGAACAGAGAAGTGAAACGCGCCAGCGCCTACGATACTTTATAAAAAGGGAAAATAGGTCATCGCCGGGGGACTTTCGGACAAAACTTAAAGTACAAACTATTGTATTCGATCAATTGACCCAGCTTAACGGCTGGGTTTTTGATGGCGAAAGCCACAGGTCAATAATTTCAGTAAACAATTTTGGTGAAATTAATGCCTTTTCTTCTTAGGCTAATCTCATCCATAACTTTCTTTAGGAAGGGTGAATCAATTTGAAGATCGGCATTAATAAAAAATTCTGAGAGATTTTTCTTGTCAGAATTTTCATATTCCAAAGACTGAATAGCCATTTCAAGTTTGTCTAATTGCCAAAAAAATTTAGCTTCGTCGGTTTTTCTTTCTATCATTTCGTCGTATAGACTTGCGTATTGATTATCTTCATCTATCAGTTTAAAAATTTTAATTATTCCTTCTTTCTCTAGCTTTTCTTTCTTTTGACGCTTTTTAATGTCAATTTTTGTTCCGCGTGACCATACAAGATCCCCTGTTATAAGTTCGCCTAAGTCGTGTAGAATAGCCATTTGTATAAGTTTTTCTTTATCGAGCCCAAATCTTTCGGCAATTGCCATCGAAAGGACGCTTACTCTGAAAGAATGTTCGGCTACACTTTCCGGATCGACTATCTTTTCTCTTACCCAGCCTGTACGTAGTATCTTTTTCGATTTTCCTATAAAAATAATAAAATCGAGCAAATTTTTTGGATTTAGAGAATCAAGTCTGATATTTGGAGCTGCATTACTTTCCAACAACTCCGATTCTGTTATGTATCCTTGTCCTGCAGATCCCAAAAACGTATTGGTTTCTTTCAATGTTTTTATGCTTTTCTTTTGAAGAAAAATTTTTAGGATAGAGATCAAAACTTTTCTATCTCGCGGGATACGGCTGCCTCTTTGCCATCGGGAGAGTAGACTGTCTTCAAATATATAACCCTCTCCAGAAAGAGCTTTCCCAAACTCATTTAAGGTTGCAAATCCAGATCTTAACCTATATTTCTTAAATAAATCTTTAAATGCCGGTTTATCTTGCATGAGTCTATTATAGCATGACTGTCAGCTTTTCTGACAAAGTGGTCATGTACTTATATTAGAGTAAGAGATAAAAATATTCACATGAGTGAGGTAGAGGCGGTGTTGTTAGCTGGTGGAAGAGGTAAAAGGATGGGGGAAGCAACATTAGAGATGCAAAAATGTCTTTTGCCTATAGATGGTAAGCCAATGTTGGGATACATTCTAGAATCTCTTGTTACTGCATTGGTATCTGTCGATTTAAAAGTCGCAGTAAGCTATAAGGCAAGTGATGTCATGAATTTCATAGATAACAATAAGTCTCCCATGATAAATGTTAAGTATGTACCGCATGATAATCGGGGAGATTCTTGGGGAGCTTATTACTCCGTAAGGAATGATGTAAATTCGCCTTTTGTTGGATTGCCAGGTGACGTGGTGGCAGATCCAAGAGTTTACTCGGAAGCGATAAGGACATATTATGAGAAGAGAGTAGACTTAATAATGAGTGTTTCTTCTGAAGTAGATAAAATAGACACACATGCCTTAGTGGAAGAGTGCAATGGAGAAGTTGTTGATATAGTATGGCCGGTTGTCGATAAGACGAGTACTTCAGGTTTTCATAGGGACATGACAATCTACGCTAGTGACGAGCGCTTTTTCGGATTCTTGAAAAAGTATGAAGCACCAGGTTCTGCAGTTGTTAAATCTTTCAGAGATGCATTGCTTGCTGATGACATCGCTATAGATGCCAATGTGGTTGACACACCGTGGGTACATTTGGGGTATCCACAAGACTTAGGGTTTAGATGGTAAAAAGAACAAATTGTCTCATATGCAACTTTAATAAGAAGCGAAATGTTAGGGTTAAATCAGATCATTGGGTGGTCGGAATAGCGATCGATTTAAACATTAAAGGGCTCTATTTTATTAAATCAAAACGTCATGTAGAGCATCTTGGAGAACTTACAGAAAAAGAAGCAAAGGAGGTAGGAGGTATTATCAAGTTGTTTTCTAAGATTAGCCAAGAGAAAGCAGGTGCACAACGGATTATAGCAATGTCTTTGGGCTTTTCTGAACCACACGTGCATTTTTGGATAATTCCTGTAAATAATCAAACCGAAAAAGACTTATTAAAAATATCAAAAGTCGTTAAAGATTTTGTCAGAAAGAATAAGAAAAACTTAAGAAGTAATGATTAAATGTGGACCGATTATGTATTGACAAAGCCTTTTTCCAGGATTACCATAAATTATGGAGACCCAAAAGTTACCCCTGGCGCTTACTTTCGACGATGTTTTAATTCTTCCCGGCTATACTGATTTTTCACGCGACGAGATAGATCTTTCAACTCAGTTCACAAGAAATATTAAATTAAAATCCCCTTTTGTATCAGCACCCATGGATACAGTAACGGAGTCTAGACTTGCAATCGCCCTCGCCCAAGAGGGTGGAATAGGAATTGTTCACAGAAACTTGAGTGTAGATAACCAAGCAAAAGAAGTAAAGATTGTAAAAGAAGGCGGATATCTGGTAGGTGCTGCAATTGGAATAAGTGAGGGCTACAAAGAAAGACTTGAGGCTTTGGTCAAAGCTGGTGCTGACGTTGTTGTATTGGATTCGGCACATGGTTGGACATCAAAATTTGTGGAAGCATTGAAGTTTGTTAAGAAAGATTACCCAAAAATAGATGTTATTGTCGGAAATATCGCTACATTTGAGGCTGCTGATGATCTTGGTAAGTTAGGTGTAGATGCATTTCGTGTAGGAATGGGCCCTGGAGCAATTTGTACAACAAGAGTAATTTCAGGGATGGGAATGCCCCAAATAACTGCAATAACCGAGACGGTAAGAGCAGCCAAAAAGTATGGTATACCAGTGATTGCTGACGGTGGAATCAAATTTTCGGGCGACATCGTAAAAGCGCTTGCAGCAGGGGCAACTACAGTTATGATGGGATCTTTTTTCGCCTCTGCAACAGAAGCCCCCGGTAAAGTAATGAGATTTAAAAGAAATGAAGTGCCTGCAAGATTTAGAAGTATCCTTAATGGGCACAAGA
>CAZKYX010000068.1:0-3765 GCA_964557125.1 uncultured Gammaproteobacteria bacterium | reverse complement strand
TCTGCATTAACTTTTTATATACCTGGTATTCTGCCATAGCTCCATTTATACCACGATGTACTACGGGTTCTGGCGGTATTTCTAAATATTCACAAATGGTTTTCAAGCTCCACTTAGGCATTTTATCGTGGGGAATCTTTGACCAAGCAAGGGTAAAAATATCTATACGATGTTTATCAAATTTATTTTCTAACCCTACTTTTTTAAAAGCCTGTTCCATAAAACCAAAGTCAAAAATCATATTGTGTGCGCAAAACATACATCCAGAAGTTTTTTCAGAATAAATTCTCATTGCATCTGATAGAGGAACGGCATCTTTCCAGTCCTCAGTGTTATAACCATTTACCTGTAATGCTATTGGGTCTGCATCTTCAATACGTTCTGGCTTTATTTTTACATCTATTGTGTCTAAAATTTCAAAAGTTTGGTCGTCAAAAATCACTGTGCCTATCTCAATTATCTCGTGTTTTTCTGCTAAGAGCCCTGTGGTCTCTACATCTGTTATGGCTATTTTCATACCCCCATTATACCTTATTGTTAAAATGCAACACTCCCTATAACGTTTGCGTATGTTTGACTTATTAATTATATTATGTTATAATGCTGTCCTTATAATAAATCATAAAAATGGACTCAAATAAGGGATTTTTCCATAGGTATATAAATGAAAGAATGGTAATACACATGTCTTTGCTTGGCATTTTACTATGGGTGGTTATTTATGGACTATTTGTCACTTCCGGTTGGGTAAATGTAGAATTAAACTATGGTATTTTGATAATACTAGTGCCGCTATTTTTAATTGATGCTATAAAGACTGCTCTTGAGACTTTTCTTAGAAAAGACTTTCATGCGGGTAAGGAGGAGTTGTATAAAATAACTGTGGTTATACCAACTTATAATGGTGCTAAAGTTATTGAAGCTACTCTGGTAGATCTTTTAAAAAGATTTAAGCCTTGCCAAATTATTGTATCCTCTAATGGTTCCACAGATAATACGTGTGAAATAGTTTCTAGATTTAAAGGAGTAAGGATAATAAATACATTAAATCCTATTGGTAAGGTGGGAGCAATAAATGTTGCTCTTTCGCAGGTTTATACAAAGTACACTTTAATAATGGACGATGATGTATTGATTGGAAATGCTACTTTTCCTACAAATCCTCTCGGCAAGAAGTATAGCGGAATTGCATTTAGAGTTCTTCCTATAATTACAAACTGGATTACTCACATTCAGAGTCACGAATATAGAAAAAGTATGGATATCGGCAAGGTATTTCATAATGCAACAGCAACAGTCCAGAATATTTCAGGTGCAATAGGTATTTTTAAAACAAGTGAGTTAAAAAGACAAATAGAAATTCATACAGGTGAATTTTGTGGTGAAGATTTGCAAAGAACACTTTTGATTCATTTACTGAAAGACAACAAGGGTGTAGTTATAGTTGACTCTCTGGTTGAGACAGAAGTCCCTGAATCAATAGCGCAACTTTTTAAACAAAGGGTGTATGGGTGGAACCCGGGTATGTACAGTAATTTTGGAAATTACATTAGAATTTTATTCAAGAAAAATACTCAGTTCATACTAAGGTACGATGCATTTTATAATTCCATACTAGTTACTCTTAGTGATCCATTGAGATTGGTTGCTTTGCCGATTCTAGTTTTCTATCCGTTCATAACCTTGCTAGTTTATATAATATATGTATTTCTCGAATCCATACCTTACGTAGCTCTAAAAAGTAAAGAGCCTTACTGGGTGGTTTTTATCTACCCTGTATATGGTCTATTTAGTTTTATTGCAAGAATTACAGCGTTTGGAGTTTTTGTTTATCGAAGATTAACTTTCATATTTGCTAACCAGAAAAAGCTCGACGACTATAGGCATGCACACATTAGACACAAACTTAGCGGAGTTATTTTTTCTCAGATTGCAGTTTTCATGCTTGTTTTTGGATTTTTAACTCTTACTAACTATCCAATAATAGAGCAGATAATCATAAATGGAAAACTTGGAGCCAGTATTTTTACATCACAGTTTTAGAAAAATCATCACTTAACAAAAAAGACCCGGAAGGGTCTTTTTTGTTAAGTAATTTAGATTATCGAGTTACACAAACTGGTGCTGGACTAGGAAGTGATGTTTCCGTTGATGCTCTAGGGGCACAAACAGTAATTCTACCAGATCCGTCTACACCAATCTTGTATCCTGTAAGTGGTGAAGCATAAAAGCTTGTATCAGGATCTGAAGGTATTGATGCAATGTATGTCGGTACCAAGCATCCAATTTCTCCTGATGTTGCTGCTGCTGAAAGGGTCGTTGTGCTAACATCTGTTGTTGCTGTATTTACGGCTGTTTCAAGAGGTATGGTAGGGCAAACATAAGTTGCTGTGCCAACTGTAAATGATCCAGCAAATATACCCTTATTGTCGGCAAGTCTTTGTCCAACTGCGTTTAGAATAGCGTTTACTCCAGCTTGTCTCTGTGTGTTTCTAGCTTGAGCAAATTGCTTTGCTGGGTTTATGGCAATAATAACGATAGCTGCCACAATCGCGATAATACCGATAACAACTAGGATTTCAATAAGCGTAAAACCTGCAGATTTCTTAAGGTTCTTTGTCTTCATTTGAATTTATTTATTATGATAATTGGACTTACTCTATACCTCTTTTGCGTCTGTGCAAGTTGACGCGAAGTATTGATGTGTCATATTTTACATACATTTTTAGAGAGTTGCAGTTTCTTCCCACGATTCTATTGGAGTAATAAAAAAATTTCCACTCGAAACGTTGTTAATAAAATTTGAGTAATTAACTGTAACCGGAATCCAATCCAAAAAAAAGTCTCTACTAGATACACTTGAGTTTGTTCTGATTCTAATTACAAAGTTTGTGTCGTTTAGTTCGTCAGTGGTCCATGTTCGTCCCCATGTGTCCCCAGGGTGCCCAAGAACTGTAGAATTATTTATAGAGACAGATTCATTACTTGCTGTTTTAATTGTTGTCCAGTTCATACCTCCGTCCCAAGAAAGTTCAACCTCAATATTGTTTGTGCCATTTATTGAGTTTAGCCACCAATCAAGTCTCACCTGAATTCCTGTTATTGTGGAACCGGCCGGAACATTAAAATTGAAACCTGAGAATTTATGTCTGTCTCCAGCGCCGTCTATATTCTGTGCCGCACCCGTTATTCCACTTGCTCCATCTGAAAATGCGTTACCTGGGTTTACTTCAAAACCATTTTCATCTCCACCGGTGTCAACAGAACTCTGTGAAGGGGATATTGTTCCTGTATTTCCATATACAATATTGTTCATACTCGCTGTTACTTTTAAATTTGTATATGAATCTCTAACTTTAGCTTGAGTTTTTATTGTCAGCAGTCCAGGGGTTGGAGTATTTAGTTCGATAGGGAATGTATGGCAGTTTCCATTTGCAAGTGTCGAAGTGGAGTTTCCTGTATAGGTCGGGTCGGTGAGTAGCTTTGCCATTGCTTGCTCAGCACAACCTTCGGCCAAGGCGGCTGCTTGTTCTTTTGCTTCTGTGCCTAGGATGTTGAAACGTGCATACCAGCCACTAGAACCTGCCTCTACAATCATTACTAGCAAAATAAGGGAGATGATGATGGTGGCCATAAGGGCAATGTAGCCCTTTTTACTCTCGTCCTTTTTCATAAATATAGCCGAATACTATACTTAAGTTTTGAAGATTCAAGTTGACACCAGACCGCAACAGTTTCGTGTTTTTATTTGGTTTTTTACTCTTC
>CAZKYX010000067.1:0-3908 GCA_964557125.1 uncultured Gammaproteobacteria bacterium | reverse complement strand
ACGTAAATATCACCACCATCTCCACCATTGCCTCCATCAGAAGGTGTCTTTGGTGTACCTGTTGTCGCACGAAAAGAGGAGGAGCCATTCCCCCCACTTCCTGCTTTTATTTTTAACGTTATATCATCAACTAACATAAATTCATTGTACCATCTAATGAGATCTTGAATGTAGGGTATAAAAACGGTCATTCTGAGTGCAACGAAGAATCTAGATCTTTCACTTCGTTCAAGATGACGAGTTATTCACGCTGATTGAAGCATAGTAATCTGATATCATTGTGAGTATGAAGAAAGTATTTATAATTGGGTTCGTTTGTTTGATTTTTCTAATTGGTGGGGCAATAGCCTTCTATTTCTACTCACAGCCTCCGAAGGAAAAACTTTCAGATGAATTTAAAGAAGAAGCAGTGACTAAGCTTTTGGGAAGAAAGGCTCAGCTGGACGAGAAGAATGTACCGACAGGTAGCACATTGTACGATGGAAAATATATTACGTTTTCCTATCCGGCAAAAGCGCTTCCATATGAATATAAAGACCCCTTTTTTGCAAGCAATAGCTCTGTACTGGATTCCTTTAGCTTTGACATAAAAACTCCCCGTCTTGTGTTAAATTTGCAGGTTTTGGAGAATTCCTCAAAACTGCAAAGTATAGAAGATTACCCAGCGGCACGACTACGAAAAGACCGCTCGTATGAGTTTGAAAAGAACGAGGTTGCAATAGGGAGTTATAAAGGGTTGCGGTTTACTAAAATAACTTCACCACCTGAAGATACTTTTCTTTTCCTTGCTGAGAACAGAATATATTCGCTCGCAATTACAGGCAGTGATCCTGAAGAGGTCGAGAAGTTGGGGGCTGCATTTCTTAAGAGCGCAAAGCTGAAATAAGAAAGCAATTAGAAATTTTTAATTTTTAATATTTATTCAATTTTTAAGGATTAAAACATTTGAATTTGATTTAAAATTTTAAATTTGAATTTCGTGCTTTTGAGCCTGATTGGATTAGCTTCCAAGCGATAAATATTACAACCAAACCCGCCAGAGCCATGAACCCTATTTTTATAAGATCAAAGCTCCCCTGAGTAATAATATCTGTTGTAAGTGTTATCTTTTTATTACTTTTACCGTAGTGGAGATTTAATGTTGCCTTATATTTTCCAGGAAGAAGGAGTCCATCTAGCTTTGTTACTGGTATATCATACCGTCTTATGGCTTCTGGAAGGGTGATGAGTGAGTCTTCGTTGATAATTCCCCTCGCCACAATTGTGCCTTTTCCACTCTTTACTTCAATCGTTCCATAGGGGATGAGTTCAACGTTTCCAATATTTTGAAAGCGCATGATGAATGATTTGGGGAAAGCAATACCTGATATATCTGCACCAAAATATCCAACCTTGGCTTCTTCAACCTCGTTGCCCGTATCAGCTCTTACAAAAAGTAAGCTTGCTATTACTCCTTTTAGCTTTATTTTCTCGTTTCCCTCTTTTTGCCTGATTTCGGCGAGAATTGTTCCGTAATGACCTCCGGGGCTGAGCTTTTCTTCAGCGATTGTTACCTTTACCGTTCTCTCCTCACCGGGGTTTAAGAGGAGCGTCTGGCGTTCAAGTGTTACCCAAGAGGAAAGCGAGTATTTATAATTTGCTGCTTCCTTTGCATCAAGTATCCCGACAGGATTTCTATCTTCAAGTTCTTTAACATCCTGCACTGAAAGCGTTAGTTCTATTGGGGTGCTTGAAGAGTTTTTGTAGTAAATGAGCGTTTCTGGGTCATCAGTAGCAAGATCAAGGGACGTGAGCTGTGGGGTTACGGTAAGGGTGTTTTGCTGAGCAAACGCTTTGTTGGGTTGTAGGTTGTAGGCGCCGCCCAGAGGGCTCTGCCCGGCGGGTTGTAGTAGGAGAAGAACAAGAAAAATTAGGAATTCTAGAGTTAAAATGAAGGATTTCGAAAGCATGGCGGTTACTTGCCGCGAACACGTCTTACTTCGCGGTTGATATACCACTTTAGCAAGAATCGGACAATGATGACAAGAGCGACAAGGCTAACAATGATAACTGCAATTGCAGTGTAGGGAATAAGCCAGAATGTTGCAACTGACTCAATAGTTGCGTCCCTTTTTCCATCATCATAGACCATAAGAAGTGAAGCGGTGTATTTCCCCATTCTAAAGTGGGTAAGCTTGTTCCAATTGATGGAAAGCTTTGTAATTTGCTCTCCTTTTTCGTCCAATTTTGGAACATTACCTTCCATTACAGGCTCTTTTACAATAAAACCATCGTTCCACGATGATGTAAATGTGCGCTTTCCTGAAGGGAGGACATTGGCAAGGCCTTGATTTACTTCAAGAATGGCAATGTCTTTTTGACGTGCGCCTCGAATAAAGATATTTCCTCTTGGCTTTATGTGCACATTGCCTTTATTTGCTATTCGTGTTGTGAATTCAACAGGTACATATTCGCTTACAAATTTATTGGGTTTGAATTCTACAATTTCACCAACAGCCTTTGCTCCATCCTTTTTTACATTGAGGAGCGTAACGATGAGGATTTCTCCCTTGACTGTTGTACCAGTACCAGTTACTGTTTTTTCATCGGTTGGCGCAATTCGAAATGCATAATAGTACCCATAAGCAGCTGTATCAGGTATTGCTATGGTGAAGGTTATGTCTTTCCATTCATTCGGACGGGCGGTAAAGGTTGATTCGTCAAGCGTAAGCCATTGTATGAATTCATCCTCAGGTCCAACCTCTGCTGGCATCGGTTCTCCATCTAATTCGCTTGAGGACAATTTTTTAACTTGGATACCAAGTGAAATTGGAGTGTTTCTATTGTTTCTAATCCGAAACTTTTCTTTTATGGTATCCCCTGGTTTTGCATTCAGCTCAATTGAAGGAGGACTGACTGTAAGATCAAGTCCCTGAGGTGCAGGGGTCTGCGCAAAGCTTTGCTTTGTAATAATCCAATAAACAAATAATCCAATAAGCAAATACCCAAATAATTTGCCGTAAGTACGTTTTTTTAACATTGAAGATTTAATATTTGATTTAAAATTAAAAATTAAAAATTTAAAATTATTCATGTTTTTTTCCCTTCCTAAATAACTTAATAATTCTTCGTCCGATTGACTTTACAGTAGATAATACCCCTAAAATGGCAAACAAAGCAAATACTATTCCACCAATAACTATTTTCCATGGAAAGACAAAAAATGAGACGGTATTTTCAAGGGCAATATCCCGTTCATCAGAGCTAATTACCATAAGATTTGTAGCTGTGTACTTGCCAATTCTCAGGTCCAAAACCTTATCAAATCTAAATTTCAATTCCGTTTTTGCTTTTCCCTTGTTGTCGAGAATTGGCTTGCCACTTTCATCAAGTTTTGCAACACGGGTAATAAAAGAATCATTCCAAGCGGTATCAAACGTTTTTTTGGTGTTGGGGAGTATTGCGCTTTGTCCTGAATTCACTTCAATTGCTGCAATTTGCTTACCTCGCCAATTTTTTATAAAGATATTTCCTCTTGGCCGAATATGAACATTCCCACGGTTTTCAAATATAGTTTTAAAATTGACAGGTAGGTACTCATACCATCCTCTGTCTTTGCCAAATGAGAGAATTTTTCCTTCTGTTTTGGCTCCTGCCTTGTCGACATTTAGAAGAATTGGAACAACAAGTGATGCTGTAACTTTAGTTCCCGTTGCATCCAAGAGCTTGTCATCAGGAGAAGTGAAAGAAATCGCCCAGTAGTATCCATAGGCTGCGTTGTCAGGAACCGTAAGAGAGAAGGGTATTGTTGCCCATTCTTTGGGGAGGGTTTTTACGGACGCCTCCTTTATCTCAATCCATGAAAGAGACTCATCTTCTGCCACATCTTGAATAGATAATTCTCCTTGCTCGTCTCCACCCATTTTTTT
>CAZKYX010000066.1:0-3988 GCA_964557125.1 uncultured Gammaproteobacteria bacterium | reverse complement strand
TAGAAAGTATTCTCATTGAAAAGCTTTGAGGAGTTCATTCTTCTTCTACCTCCTCTTTCTGATATACTAGCCTTAATCTTTCAAACCAAGCTAAAGATGGTTCGAAGAGAGAGGACGTCGGGTCACAAATTAACTTCATAGTTAGCAATAGGAAGGTTTTCAGAACGCAACCTCAATTTTTATTGGAAAAAATTTATCGGTTATAGGCGAAGATCATTTGGAATCGAGATACAGAGAATTTGCTACATTTGTTAATATTTCTACAGCTTTATTTTCTCGTTCGATTTTACTTGTTATTTCGTTTACACCTAAGCACTGTCCCGAAGTATTAATTTGAACCACAGAATCGTTTATTTGAAAATATGCTTCATAGGATAAATCCATTTTATTATCCTCGTAATTTTCGACTATATACCCTTCATTTCCCTGCGCGTTAGTATAAAAGAGTCTGGCATGGTTACCAATAAAACCGTTCTTGTGAACCTCATAATATTCTCTCGCAGTATATTCATGACATTTCGATATCTCATATTCACATATTCGTTTTTTTGGGTACTTATCACTTTGGATTATTCCAAAATGGTCCCCGTTGCTACATGTATATGTGGTTGAGTTTGGGAATTTTTTTGTAACATTAGGTAAAACATTTGATGGTAAAAAACTAGGTAAATATCGATGTTCTAAAGGAGGATTTTTTTTCGGAAGAAATATACTTACTATAAAACTAGTAATGATTAGACTAATAATAATCAATAGAATTATTAGTAATTTTTTTAGTTTAAATTTTTTCATATAAATAAAATTTCATTTTAGGGATCGTATATAGTTGTCTTAATTTGTTATAAATGTTAAGTAAAAGTTACGACTATCAGAAACCAAGCAAGTAGCATACTCTAATTATTAGGATACTAATTTATAAAAGCAAGAGAACTGGATTTGTTTCGCTGGAATGTAGGTGAAAATTTATTGTAAAGTTTTATAATCTCCCGCAAAAGGTGTTCGTCATTAGTAGCGTTAGGGTCACAATTTGGAGGGTATAGACACTAACTGAAATATTTTCACAATTCTTTCAAAATATTGGTCAATCCTTATAATGCATAACTGAAGATGTAAGCGGAGAAAGAAAATTATTATTTGAGTGTGAACTGATCAATTGCATGGTTTAATGTTTTCGCTTCAGCTTTTCCAGCGTTTTCAAAGTAAATTGTGCGAGCTCTGTATGCAGATTTATCCTCCCCCTCCGGATACCACAGGTCTTTTCCTACTATAACAACGGAGTCGTTTATGTCATCTGCAACTTTTGATTTGTAAATATATTTACAGCCAATTCCATTACCATCTCCGAACCCGCCATGTGCTATTTCTGCAGTTATTTGGTCGTCTCCTTTTTCTCTCATGGATTGTGCTGTTTTTAGGCAATATTCATACGTCGGTGCTGGTAGATTTTGCGTTCTTGGTTGCACAATTAATAACAACTCTTCGGGAGAAACGGCTTGCGAGTTAGGATTCTTATAAACTTGTTCAACATTAGGAGTATCGTTACTTTTGAGATAAACATCAGGATAATAAAAGATGTAAGAGCTCCCTTCAACTTTTCTAAAAGAATCGGAAGTAACCTCCTGTTTTGTAGAATTTGAAGACTTGGAAAAAACGAACGCTCCTACTAAAGTGACTGTTACTATACCTATGACTATAAGCATTGGAATTTTTGACCTTCCGCGAATATCGTAATTGCTTTTTCTTTCTGCATTCATCGAAATTAGCATACACACTTTGCAGGAAAATTGTCAACAACAGCAGTATTCTAATTCCTACTGGTAGTCAGTCAAAGAAGCTGGGTTAAGGTCAGCGTGTAAGATTTGTTTCCATTGTTCCAAAGAAGTACGAATCTGGTTCCAATGCAAAAACATTTGGGTCACAAAATTAACTATTCAACAACTACATTATTAGCTTTCTGACTCTCCTGTAGCTCATCAACTTTTCTCCATTCAAACCAATTCTCAAATCCTAATCTTTCTGCCCAGGCATCCGTTACTCTACGGTCACCTGCAAAAGTACCATCAGAGTGCTGTGTTAAAAGTGCCTTAAGTTCTTCTCCGACATGGTAAATAGGATCTTTGATATAGGGATGTCTGAAAGTATTAGCTCTAAACTGCTCAGCTATCGCATCAACAAGTACATAATTCATTGCGTTACTAGCAATCCAAACAGATCTAGGTGTCACTCGTTCAACCTGAGGAGTGAGAACCTTATGTAACTTTTGAATTTGGTGTCGGAGTGATTTTTCTTGCGCAGCTCTAAGATCAGGATGTTTCTCAAATATCTCACGCTCGATTCTTACATCGGATGGTGTATCCGAAAGTTGGGACACAGTCCCTCTTACCCACATACGTGATGCTTCATTTATTGACTTCTCAGAATGACCCTTAGCAAGAAGTTGATTAATTTCGGGCATTAATTGTGTCAGACCATTTTGTAAATTTTTTCCAGATATTACGGGCACAACACCTTCCTCAGGGGATGCCTCTGCAAAGTGCATTGCATGTCCCATCTCATGTGCTACGAGATGATCGAGATGAGATCGTTCAGACGGATCATAGCTAACAAGATGGCGACTGGGATCAGAATCAATTACATGGTATACAGCTCGACCTCGTTGAGCAACTTTCGGATCTGCTAAAACAACCACCTTACGCCCAGTTTGACTCTCAACCGATTCAACGATTGAATTTGTTACTGGCAATAACTTGGCGTCAACACCTATCTCATTCTCCATTAGTTTTGCTTTTAACAAGTGTAATCTTTCTTATTCTACTTGTATGCTTCATCGGAAACAAGTTAACTCATTCTTATGGTGGTTGAAGTATTAGTAGACTAATGTTAGATTTTATGTATGACTGACGAACCAGGAATGCCGGAAGAAAAACCAAAAGCTCCATCTATTTGGGAAACATTTGATAAAAATCGAGTAACAGAACCAAAAATCACTGAACCAGAGGGCACAGCTAAGGAAGTCGTAGAAACTGGAATTGATGAAAAGGCGATTATCAAAGGTTTTTACTCGGATCAGTATTCAACCTCGCAGGTTAATTAAGTTCGTAACCTTGAATAGCTGTTAATTTTTGTGATATTTTAGGTATATGCCACAACGAAGAAGTCCTTTAGTTACAAGTTATTTCTATCACATATTTAATAGGGGAGTTGCACGGCAACCTACTTTTCTATCGACTTATGATTATTCACATGCAGAGTTAGCTTTGGAATATTACGAATATTTTATGCCTAAAATTTCACTTTCAAGATTGAAAGATCAGTCAGTGGAAAGAAGGCAAGAGGTATTTGCTAATATGAGCAGTGGTGAAAAGAACGTAGAGATTATTAGCTATGTTTTTATGCCAAATCATTTTCATTTGTTGCTAAAGCAGACTAGAGAAAATGGGATATCTGAATTTATGAGCCAGTTTAGTAACAGTTATACTCGCTATTTCAATACAAAGCATAATAGGGTAGGGCCTGTATTTCAAGGAAGATTTAAATCAGTTCTTGTCGAGTCTACCGAACAACTCATTCATCTTTCGCGCTATATTCACCTAAACCCAGTGGCTTCAGCAATTATTAAAGAAGATAAATTATTTGACTACAAATGGAGTTCATTACGTTACTATATTCAAGATTTAAAGGAAAGTTTTATTGTTTCCGAGTCAGTGCTTTCCAACTTCACATCAAAAGAAAAATATCGTGAGTTCATCCTTGATCATGTAGGTTATTCTCAAGCGTTAGAAAAGGTAAAACATCTTGCGCTAGAAGAGTTGTAAAATTTCCAATAAAAAACAAGGTTGCGAACTTAATTAACCTGCGAGGTTGCAGATGTCATGTAGGTTATTCTCAAGCGTTAGAAAAGGTAAAACATCTTGCGCTAGAAGAGTTGTAAAATTTCCAATAAAAAACAAGGTTGCGAACTTAATTAACCTGCGAGGTTGCAGATGTG
>CAZKYX010000065.1:0-4012 GCA_964557125.1 uncultured Gammaproteobacteria bacterium | reverse complement strand
TCTGGTACGGAAACGCCTGCTTCATTGCAAGCGCCCCCGCCGAAGGTAACGTTTACAACGGTGCCGTCTATCCCGACCCCGGCGAGATACTTCAACCCTGCCCTGCAGGTGTTGAAAGCCTCGACTCGGTCAATGGAAAGATGACTCGCCCCCAAGGACCATTCGTCCAGGGCGAAGCCGTCGTCGGCTTCAACATCATCATCAACGGCCTCACCTACCGGCTTTGCCACATGACTGTGGCTCCAGCTGGCGGCAAGGTCGAAGGTGGTGGACTGATCAATCCGCCCCTGGCGGACATGAATCTGTACCCACCGTGTGGCCAGGGCCAAGAAAACCCTGACACCGTCAACGGAAAGCACTGGCGCGGCTGTCCTTTGACAAGCCCCACCGACTGCACGTTCGTCTCTGGGGAAGCCGTCACTGGCTTTTTCACCATCAACGGCAAGTTCTACGAAAACTGCTTTATGATGGTGGCTCCGGCGAACGGAACGATCAAGCCCGGTGCTGCAGCCGTTAATCCATTCCAGAAGGAAGTCGCAGACGATCGAGTCTGCCCCTAAGGACCATGGATAACGAGCCCAACAAATCACCTCCTCGGGGGGTGCCGTATGGCACCCCCAGACGGAACATCCAAATAGTGAGGCAAAGGAATGCATGCATGGTCACCCGATTGAGGGTGAATCCAAGCACGCATACACCTTTTTTGGTGTAGCTTTGTCTCTCCCGCTGAGCGGGACTGATGAGTCATACCGTAGCTTTAGCGAAGGTTGACGAAAGACAATATGAAGAGTAAAAAACCAATACTATCAGTAGTTATGCCCGTTTATAACGCGGGAGACTACCTTGAGGATGCAATAGAAAGCATTCTTGCTCAAACTTTTACGGACTTTGAGTTTATTGTCGTGGATGATGCATCAACAGACAACTCATACAAAATACTTACTGATTATCAAAAAAAAGATAAGAGAATAAAGATACTCTCAAATGAAAAAAATCTTAAGCAAGGAGCAACCGTTACTCGTGCTTTACAGGAGGCAAAAGGAGATTTTATTGCTCGCATGGACGCTGATGACATCTCAGATAAATACAGATTTCAGAAGCAAATTAACTATCTCTTAACCCACAGAAAGGTTGTTGCAGTTGGTACTCAATGCAGACTTATCAATAGTAAGGGAAAAGTAATTGGTGAAAAAACATTTCCGACCGATTTTGAACATATATACAAGTATATTTTTGAGTTCTGTCCAGTCCAGCAACCCACGATGATGTTTGCTGTAAAAAGATTGCCTCAAGACTTCAAGTTTTATGATCATGGAATGTCGCCAGTTGAGGACGTTGAACTTCTTTTGAAGCTGTTTAAGTACGGAAAAGTTGAGAATATTAATGAATACCTCCTGAAATACCGCATTCACAGTGAGAATAGTTCTTTAAAAAATCTTAGAAAATCATTTATTTTGACCTTCATCTCTCGTATGAGAGGAATAATCTATCACGGGTATGTACCAACATTCAAAGGTCTTGCTGTAACTATTGCTCAGCTTGTGGTCGTTATGGTTCTTCCACAGGGAGCATCACTTTCTCTTTATCATACAGTTAAAGATTTTACTTTACCTTCATTTTCATTTTTCCAACCATCAAATTTAATAAATCTGTTGGCTGGCAAATATGAAATTTCTTAAAAACACCCTTCCTTATATTACAGTAGCACTACTTGTAGTAGTCCTTGGATTCCTAAATTACAAACCAGAAACTATTCTTACCGGATGGGATAATCTTCATCCAGAGTTCAACCTAGCTCTCAATATAAAAAGGTCTTTCTTTGCAGTATGGCAAGAATACCAGAGTCTTGGACTTCTTGGTGGTATGGGACATGCCTCAGATATCGTAAGACAAGTATTTTTACTACTCATATCAAGCTTTGTACCGGCAAATTTTATGCGCTTCTTTTGGACCATGCTTACTCTTTTTATTGGAGGAGCAGGAGCAGTGAAGCTATCAAGGACAATAATCGAAAACTCATTTTTAGGAAAAAACAAGCTAAACATGGCAGTTTTGCCTCTTTTTACCGGACTTTTTTATATCTTAAATCTTGCAACAATTCAGTCCTACTATACTCCTTTTGAGACATTTACTGCTCATTTTGCATTCTTGCCCTGGATGATTTTGGTGAGCCTTCATTTCTTCAATCGTCAAAGCATTAAGAATGCACTACTCCTTTTGACCGTCTTTTTTCTTACAACTCCCCAATCCTATGTACCAACTCTCTTTGTGGTTTTTACACTTTCAATGACTGTTATATTAGCGACTGCTGGTATAAGACTGGTCAAAGAAGGCAGAATAAAAAAACTACTCACAATGTCTATAAAGTACTACGCAATATTATTCATCTCAAATGCCTTCTGGCTACTTTCATTCCTATATTTTACTTTTACAAATGCCTCTACAAACGTTAATGCAAAAATAAATCAGATGGCAACAGAGCAAATTATTTATCAAAATAAAGAGTTTGGGACTCTGCTTGATGTGATATTCCTAAAAGGATTCTGGTTCAATGCCATTGAACCCAATCTCTCAAGAATTCCAACGTATATTATGGATCCCTGGAGAATTCATCTCACAAATCCCTTAGTAACCACAATTGGCTTTTTGCTATTTGGCCTTATTATTGTAGGGCTTGTGCAGGCTATTCGTAAAAAGGAAATACTATTAATCTCTTTCGCTGTGCTCTTTTTTCTCGTGTTCTCACTCCTTTGTAGCGAGGTTTTTCCTTTTTCTCTTATTGGAACATTATTTAGCAACATCCCGTTATTTTCTCAGGCATTTAGATTTCCATTTACCAAGCTTTCCTTGCTTGCTGGACTCCTATATGCCCTCTTTGCAACCGTTGGATTAGGCACAACTATTGTACTTATTAAGAAGAGAATGTTTCAGGCAATAACAATTTCCTTTTTACTTTTTGCTCTTCTCTTTTATATGCTCCCTATCTTCCAGGGTCATCTTTTCTATGAGAAGGAACAAATTTCACAACCAAAAGAATACTCACAAGTATTTTCCTATTTCAAGGACAAACCGTCTGACAAGAGAATTGCTACTCTTCCCATGCACACTTTCTGGAGCTGGAATCACTACTCTTGGGGTTATGGGGGGTCAGGCTTTTTATGGTATGGACTAAAACAACCAATAGTTGACCGTGCATTTGACGTTTGGGGTAAGACTTCTGAAAATAGCTACAATGAACTCTCTCAAGCTCTTTATTCAAAGGACAGCAAAGCTTTTTATGACGTTTTGCAGAAATTTGAAATCTCTTATCTAATTCTTGATAAAAGTGTATATTCAAACAATTCTCCAAAGTCACTTTTCCATAAAGAAACAGAAGAGCTTTTAGAAAGCACGCAAGGAATAAAAAAAGAAGCAAATTACGGCTCAATAACAATTTATAGTGTTAATCTTAAAAAGCCTATCAAGAATTTTGTCTCAACATCTCCCCTTTTACCCTCATCAAATTCAGTTGATTTCAATAACCAAGATACTGCATATAAAAATCTTGGCAACTACAAATCGGAAGCTTTACCTTCAAATTACTACCCCTTTGCAAGCCTTTATACAAACAAAATTAAAAAAGAATCATTTTCTGTAACTGAAAAAGACAATAGCGTAACCCTTTCTAACCGTCTTCCAAAAATGGACTCATTCACTTTGACCCTCCCTGACCTAAAATCAGAAAAAATTGTTGGGGTAAAAATTATTAACCAATACAATCCTGTAACCGGAACGTCTCTGGTTTCAGCTCAAATTTTGCAACCTACTGTTACAGTTAATGACAAGACCGTATCAACCGATGAAAAGATACTTTACCCTCTTTTTGTTGCGCCAACAAATACTCTCTACTCTCTTGCAATAAATAACATTAGAGTAACTGACATAAATATTGGCAAAGAAAATGAACTTCTGACATATCTTCAGCTTGATAATGACAATTACTTTACGCTAACCGACCAAAATTCAGGCGAAA
>CAZKYX010000064.1:0-4185 GCA_964557125.1 uncultured Gammaproteobacteria bacterium | reverse complement strand
ATATTTTTCCAGAGAAAAGCCACATCTGTCCTACTCTTTAAATATGGCTTCATCTTTCCATATGCTCCAAGTCTTTTTTCATCATCTCGCGTTAAGAATAAATGATGAGGAGTTACACCGCATGTTATGGGGAGACCTGATTTTTTTGCTTTGATGATTTTTTCCAATTCTAGTTTTGATGAAACGTGACAAATGTGCGTTCTTTTTTTTGTTTTTTTTACAATCTGAAAAACAGTATCCAGCATATCGCTTTCTGCATGAAGCAAGATGGGTTGCTTCGATTTCCATTTACAGTAGATGATTTCAAGTTCTTTTTTCCCAATTATAAAATTTCCCGTCGTTACATTGAGATACAACTTAAGACCAAACACTTTTGTAGAAATACTTTTGAATTCTGAAAGGTCATTTCCTAATGACCCAAAATGAAATCCAATGTCAGCAACTGCTTTTGATTTTGCAATTTTAATTTTTTCATTAAGAAGTTTTTGGGTGGTTACGGGGACTGCGTTATTGGGCATATCAACTACAGTAGTAAACCCACCAGCAAGTGCCGCTTTTGTTCCGGTAAGAAAATCTTCTTTGTGGGTCTGCCCTGGATCTCTGAAATGTACATGGACATCAATGAGTCCGGGAAGGATTATTTTATACGCCATTTTTCTGGGGCAGAGGACAGACTAATTTTGCATCATCACGTGCCTTTTGTAAACTATCATTTTGTATTAAAGAGTCAGATAACTCTTCGTCACTTTTTGACAAAAGGTCACGGCACAAAACAACATCCTTCTCAATAAGTCTTCTTTTTTCCTGTTCAGAAAGGGCATTTAAAATCGTAATGGGATACATCTGAGGTTTTTCTACAAAGTCCTGCAAATTGCCGTCGTCAGGATAATTCCATCCAATAACCGGTATTCCTTTGCAGTTACAGTATGCAATTGCATCACTTGTTAACTTTGTATTGGTGATAAGCCACACGTTGTCTATATTATTTTTTTCCTTCACATCCAAAAATCTTGCATATGTATATAGAGCTGTCTGCACGTCACTTTTAACAGCGTGATGGTTATGAAATTTTGCTTCTATAATTTCCCTGTGTCCGTCCTTTTCAATTAACAAGTCGATTTCATGCTTTACGCAATCCCCACTCATAATGAGGCCCGTCTGTACTTTATATCCTTGGTCTTCAAATATACGCGCCAAGTACTGCTCAAATGGAAAACCCGTTGGTCCTAACTGAAAAATTGAATCACGTAAATTAAAACGAATTGAAGACTTTCTGTCCCTTGGTTCTAAAAATTCGAGGATGTGGCGAAATAAATCATCTGTCGTAATCTCACCATCACCATTTACTCTCTGCTTGATGTGCGCAAGGACCTCATTATGCATGTTCTCAGGCACACCAACACGCTTCATGGAACGCCTCACTTTATTTTCATCAAAAGGCTCTTTTTCCCCTGACCTTTTAACCACAAACACACTTTCCATACAAATTATTATGTCAAAGAAAACTTAGGATATGCAAGAAGAGTTTAATATTGAGCTGTAAGGATGCCTAACTGTCCCAACAAGCTGTTAGCAGCGTCTGTCGTGATGCTTTTTCCTTTCTCTTTTTGAATTTCTGCTTTTACTATAGTAAGTAGGGCTTTTGTCGCTCTCTTTGAATGCCTTGATAAATTTTCAGCCAATTCTACCTTTAGTAGCAACAATTTATAAACAACATACTTTTTAATTTTTCCTAAAGAATAATACGTTTTAATATCATTTTTCAGACTACTAAATGTCACGTACGGTTCCACCGTTGAGTTATTACTGTTCTCTTTGCTGAAGTTAAGTAAATACGTGTCACTATTACCATTACCAACAACTCCGGAAAAACTACCCTGCTTAACATTCCCGTTTTCATCGTACTCATAGCTTTGCAGAACATAAGCATTAGAAGTATTTGATGAAATAACGACCGTGTATTGCCCGCTATCTGGCTTTTGAAAATGCAGCATTTTTACAGAGCCTCCATTCGTAGATGCTTGTCCCGATGGGTCTGTAATTGGCTCCTGAATGTACTGCTCTCCAATCTCATTACTCTCTGAATCAAATAGGTGAATATCGACATCTTCATCGACAACAAACATGAGATAAGAGAGATCTGTGAGAGATGGCTTAAATTGACGAAGTGATACAAATGTATTTCCATAATCAGACAATAGCTCTCTTGCATAATATGGGTCGTTAATTGCAAATGATGTATCGGTTTCTCCCTTCGCAACAATAAAATGTCCCGGCTCCTCTAGAATATCTGGAATACCGTCTTGTAGGTCGGAGCTTAATTGTGCAATATTTGTACCTCCAACTCTTGAGTATTCAAGCGCATCAAAAACCCCACCTCCGGTGTGAGGGGCAAGCCTTGAAAGCCTTGACAGGGCAAGCCAGTTGACAAGGCCCCCACTAACGTACCCGTCTGACTGTGATTTCAACCAACTATTTAATGTTCCGGGGTCAAGAGGAGTTGTTCCATCCGGAAGTGTATTTATTCCATGATATTTAAAGACCATTGCAGCTGATGTCATGGCACAACCCCATTGAGAAATCCCAGTACCGCTATTTGACCACACATCGGCAGTGTCATAGACCTGACTACCCCACAAGGGGTCTGTTTGTTTTAGCAAAGGAACATTCAGAGAGGTCTCCCCTTCGTCATCGAGGGTACTTATTACTACATTATCAAAATAGACTTCCGTTAGCACCGACCCCGTACCTACCCTTAAGCCAAACTGGTCACTTCCATCAAAGTTATATGCCGGAACAACCGTATCGATAAGAAGGACATCATCAACATAAAACTTAACAGCAGTACCCTCCAAAATTATTTTTATTTTTTGTATTTGATTGAATTGTATCGGAGATAATACATGATTGTTAAGAAAATGCCAGATACCTCCTCCGTCTGAATTAAAATGAAATTCGTATAGTGGGTTGTTGTCATTCCATCTGATGGGTATGTTTCTATCTACACCTTGTACTGGTAGAAGGTCTAACTCAATCATGTAGTCAGGCACATTAATCGATACGTTCGCCATTGTATGTATGCTACCGCTCCCCACGGTACTTCCATACCTTCCCTGATTAACTATCCAAGAGTCTTGAAGAGGAGTCCACTTTGATGTACCATTACTAAAATCGTCTTCAAAAATTACTGAGGCAAACGCGAATTTAGAGGATAAGACAAAAAAAGATAGAAAGAAAAATATAAGCAGGGCAGTTTTATTCACCTATCTATTATTAGAACCATTTTAAACACTAATGTCAATAACAAAAGCTAAGAACCTCAAGAACAATAGACATCTTCAAATCGAAGCACTACGGGATACCTTAGCAAGGAAAGATGACCTGAAAGAACTTGTTAAAACATACAAGAAAGTGGAAGGTGCATTAATAAATCTAAATACTAATTTTTTCTGGAACGATAAGTTTGCTGAACCTGAAAAAATAGATGTGCAAGATGCAATGACAAGAGAAAAAATTTCCACACTTGTAAATTATTTACCAAAGAACAAATCCAAAATTCTTGATTTAGGAATAGGACAAGGGTACTTGGAACAAAATTTACAAAAACTTAATATTCGTCACGATATATACGGAATTGATATTTCAGAAACTTCTATAAATCGCTCAAAAAATACTTTTAAGGGAAAGTTCATTGTGGGGAACATTTTAGACATCGATAAGCATTATGAAAACGAAAGCTTTGATGTAATTATTGCAATCGAAGTTATAGAGCATATCTTACCAAAAGACATTTTTTCTCTTTATAAGAAAGTTCATAAATTATTAAGAAAAAATGGAGTCTTTATTATCTCAACACCTACGAATGAGGGACTTTTAGAAAAGACTTCCAATCCAAGCGCACATGTTAGAGAATATACTATTCCAATTTTAAAAGCAGAATTTAAATTGGCTAAATTTCAAATTCAAGAACTAAATTTACTTTATGCATTTAGCGGTTTTTACTTAATTAAAAAAACCCTCACTAAATTTTTCCCAACTCGGTGGAAGCCAAACAACATACAAATTAAGGCTGTTAAAGTTTAACTGATATTTATATGAGCATGAAAATAATTTTGATTATGGTAACAAGTCTAGATGGGCATTCCACTCGCGGGAGTGAGACAGATAATCACACGTGGACTTCGG
>CAZKYX010000063.1:0-4199 GCA_964557125.1 uncultured Gammaproteobacteria bacterium | reverse complement strand
CAGCCGGTATCAAATATTGAAAAAATTTTGCAGGAAGTACTAGCACTTAAAGCTGACCTTCGAGTTGCTGTTGAAAGACAGATCCAAGCCGAGGAACGCTTGCTTCAAGAGATGAGCCTTAGAAAGGCCGCTGAAGAAGAAATTGCTGTACTTAAGGCAAGGCTAGCGGAACCGAGAACCGCCCCTTCCAAATCTGTCAAACAACCTGCCTCTAAGGAACCCGTCAAAACATTTAAAGATGCGGACGTGGAAAATATTGAAAATTTTGCTGATGCGGCTGCAAGGTTCACACCAGTTAAATCTCGAAAACAGCGCACCCCAATCTCGAAGGCTTTCGACACCCCTGATCAGATACTTGAAATTATTGAAGGCAAGAGCCCGAATACGGGTTCCGAATTGACTATTGCATTTATTGAAGGATGCAAACGCGGAGCAATTAACGATTATCGTCGCGTTTTACAACACAGCGGCTTCGATCACTATTTAGCCCGAGATATTTCATTCCTTACCGACAATATAATGCAGGTCATTACCTATTCCGATAAAGTAGAGAGCCTTGTGGACGCACTTAAGAAAAATAAGCCGGACGTAAGAGTTCTTGAGGGATTTGACCCAATGTCACCTGATTCATACGACTTTGAAAACACGTATACCCGTGCTGAAATTGAAAAAGGTTACATGGAGAATATCTCCAGAATCCATAAAAGACTTTCAGAATTAAGCGGGAATGTACCATCGATGAAGCGCACAGTCCTGTTTCTTAAGAAGGTGCTTGAAACGGCGAACATTCATTACAAGAAGCCTGCGCCAAGAAAGTTCACATTCATGACCGACTTCTTACCAAGGCACTCACCAACCCGTCTTGAGCTGGTCGACTTATGATAGAACCTTTTCAGAACACACCTAATTATTCTAGCCATCAGGTACCCAATAACCTTTTTAACAATTTTACTGCCAATAATCCTCCTTTTTCTCCATTTAATTTTAATAGACAAATTCCATCAAGCGTGAAGGTGTGTACTTGGAATGCTTCAGGACTTCGATATAATTTGGATAGACTTGTTGAATGGATGCAGGTTGAAAGCGTTGACTTGGCGTTCGTGACGGAAACTTGGTTCCGGTCGGACAGAGCAGTTCCCAGAATCTGCCAAAATTTCTCAGCCACTTGTAGCAACTTAAATATAGGAGCGTCAAGAGGGAAAAATGGTATATCGGTGATCATTAACCCGAGATCAGTAACGAAATTTGAAATTGAGAATATGGTTAAGCTTAATTCGGATAATGATCAGGGCTGCTACCTTTTAATACAGATTGCGGACATCAAGATCCTCACAATCTATTACCCACCATCTACACTTCACCCAATCGACCAATGGCTGGATGAGACGTTGGATAAACTAAGCATCAACACATCCGAAAATCTTATTATCCTTGGAGATTTTAATGCTAGATGTACTGAATGGGGAGATTTTATGTCTAATCCGATCGGACACGCTCTACGTGTATGGGCAATCGACCGGGAACTTGACAGACTTGACCCTGGACCTACACCAACGTTCAGATCGCACAGAGGTTCATCTATCGTAGACCATATATTCTGCAATATTGATACATCTGAATGTTACGTTAGTGAGGGTATGGCTGAACTAAGTACCCATCGCCCAGTAGTAGCTACTATCCACCTAGACCGGGACACTGTGAGACTACTCCCGACTAGAATGAGACTTTGCACAGAGAACCTTAGAAATGAGGAGATTCGTGAAAGCTTCAAGATACGGACTGACTTAATTGCGGACGAGGTGACTTCTCTGCTGCGCGACCTCGAATTAAATCACGAGAACATGCAGATAAGGGAAAAACAAGCACAAATCGACAGGATCGACTGCACTTTTTCAAAATTAATGGTCAGAGCAGCGAGGCTTGAATGCGGCGAGAAACGAACTGGCAAAAACAGGGTCTTCTTCGAGCCCCTTCAGTCTGATCACCTCGACCTGCTCTACAGAAGATTCGAGACCTTTCCGGACCCAGGTACCCGCCAACAGATCGCTAAAGAGTTAGACAAGCTGAGACGACTCAAGTTTGAACAATTCGTGGACAAATGCGAGAACTTACCTCTCCCAGATGTGATGAAACTGATATCCAGTATTAATAGGAACCGTAGAAAAAGAGATGGTTTACTCAAGAATGATCCTCAAAGCATCTTGTCCTACAAAAACCATTTTGAAAAAATGAATAGGAACACATTGCCGCATGGAAACCCGATATTTAGACCATTACAGAATAATGAGCCCTCTTTAGAGCCCCCATTATATCCTTTCTTCAACTCTGAATGCATCTATAGATTCATAAAGTATGTTAAGAGAAACAAAGCCCCTGGAAACTCTCAGCTCTCGAACGATATGCTCAAAGCTAGTTCAGAAGCGATCCACATTTTCTTGGCAAGTTTCTTTCGCTTCCTCATGAAAGTTCAACTTGTACCGGCCTCGTGGAAAGTAGCCTTAATTGTCCCAGTCCCCAAGAAAGGTGATTTATCCAAGATTGAAAATTACAGACCAATTTCCCTTACTGAATCCCTTCGGAAGCTCTTCGAGCATTGCCTGATGTCTTACCTAAAAACATTTATCGAGCCCATGGCTATGACACAAGGGGGCTTTAGATGCGCACATAACACCAACGACATGATTCTTTGCTTAAACGAGGTACTGAGAACTCGCAAGTCTCCCATCCCGACGGTATTCTTAGACATCAGAGCAGCCTATGACTCGGTAGACAGAAGAATATTATGGATACGATGCCGAGAACGTGGAATTCCTGAAAGTGCGATTAGAATTTTAAAGGGCCTTTTCGATAGCAACTCTGCGCAGGTCCTGGCGCTTGGCTCAAAATCAGAACCGTTTCGAATTCAAGCTGGAGTGCTACAAGGCTCTGTGCTGTCCCCGTTTCTGTACTCAATATTCATTGATGACCTGGCGAAATTGCTTCTTGAAATGGAAACGATACAAGTTGGTCGAGCAAATTTCAATTCAACCTTTTACGCCGACGACATTGCACTCTTTGCGAAAGATGGAGAATCCCTTCAAAATCTTTTAAATATTTGCCAACAGCATGCTCTGGACAATAGATACCGATTTAATGTCTCTAAATGTGCACAAATAGGTCCATTGGATTGTAGGTTGACTATAGGAAATGAAACTGTGCCTTTTGTTGAACAATTTACTTATTTGGGAGTCGAAATGAACATGAATGGGATTATGACGAAGGCGTACCAGCAGAGACGATGTGATGAAGCAATACGAGCAGCGTCGCGAATGGTGGGACTCGGCATGAATGTAGGGGGCTTCGGGATTAGGATTATATCCAACCTGTATAAATCCTTTGTACGGTCTAAATTGGAGGCCAGTATGTGTATTCTACAGCCTATCAAAAAATTCGACAAACCACTTATCTCAGCTCAGCAACTTATTCTGTCGAGAATGACATTCACAGGAAGAAACACTAATGGAACTATACTTAGGTCCTTACTATCATTGCCTAGGATGGCACAGCGCCGGCGATGGCTTCGTAGCCGCTTTGTCCATAGATTTCACCGACTCCCACCCGACCACATCCTTCAAAAATGCATGGACCGTCCGAAAAGCTGGATGCTGAAATTGTCCAAAGACATATACGACCCGGACGTCACTCGCGACGACTCGTTTTTGGAGGAAATTCAGATCATTCATGCAGAAACTCTGGAGGCGACAGGGCAGCAACTGAAGTTGTACCCGAGCCGAAAGCCGGCGGAGTTCCTACGACGCCCTCTAGCCCGCCCACTTAAGCGACTTATCGTCCTATGGGTTCTTAAAAAATTCCCGGCAAGAATTCCTCCGTTGTGCGCTAAATGTTTCCTTGCACCTGCTACTCAAACCCACATCGCAATATGTGGTCAAATCTTCGCCTCTGACTTCACTAATATTGAACCGAGATTCCGAATTGAACACGCTCTGTCACAACCGTCCCCGAACGTTTTTAACATCTCGCTTGCCATCCTCAATGCCATCATAGCCTGCCTACCATACATGCGTCTATCTAATGCCTTTGAAGCTATTGAAGCCTTCCTGCTTTCTACACGTTGATGGAATTTGTCACTCTTTCTTATTCTTTAATTTAATACTTATATTTTATTTATTCTCTAATCTTTGCTTTCTTTTATTTATGTA
>CAZKYX010000062.1:0-4246 GCA_964557125.1 uncultured Gammaproteobacteria bacterium | reverse complement strand
CGTTTAAAAGCATGTAAAACAGGAACTAGACAAAGTTTCCGTGTGATGTTAAAAAAGAACCTTAGATTTATTTAGCAAGCTATCTAATTCGGGTAGTGGAACTTTTTGATGGCCCGCCTATGAAGGGAATGTTAGTTACTGGTAACCAGCTATTTGACTATAGGAATTCTAATTTCGAAAGATGCCCCTGTATCTCCATCGTTACTAATTAATATCCAATAACTTAATTTGCCATTAGATAAATGGCCATATCTTTCACCACCACCATCTCCAGCACCACCAGTTAGCTTCCATCCAGATTTAGATTTATCGGTCTCGTACCAATCGACGACTGATTCAAAATCTTCAGATGATGAATAGTTATATTGTATCGAATCACACTTCTGGTATGATTTGGCCAATCCCGCATCGTTCTCTGAGAAATTGGTACAATTGGGAGTTTTTACAGTCTTTTCGATTTCAGCACCAGGGTAAATTGGTAAGTCGCTTTCGGGTATATACATCAAATTTAACGTTGATAACAAATCAGAGGTTCTTAGCTCACTACAATTTACATCAATTAGAGTGACCTTGTCGTTCCATGATGCGAAAAATAACGTTCTTTCGCAAGCTCCTGGCGTACTTCTACCGACTAAAGAGTTTGCAGAAAATCCATTGAGTCTAAGTAAATCAACATATTCCTTTGCACCACCCTCGAGATAACTCTTACTCAACTTGAGATCTTCCGGCAAATTTTTTTCATAATATTCATTGATATATTTTTCCAATGTTTTTTCCTTAAGATTTTCTGTGTGTATAACAAATTGTCTCTCTACACTCACATTACAAAATCTATCGCATGTTTCTGAGGGAGGCATGATACTCACACTCCCATTCATTTCTTTTACAGACCAGTCTTTTGGATGCTTTAGAGAAATACCCAAACTTAAATTTCTGTAAGAAACCCAATCACTTTTGTCAATTTGAGGAAATATCGCAGTAGGGGATGGTATTGGTTTTACAGTTGGTTGAACTTCCATCTCTTCTCCATCCAGTTCTTTTGCTATTTCTGAGGTTGAGTCGTACGAGAGTTTTGTAGGACGGGCATTCCATACAATCATACCGATCAAAACCAGGACTAAAACTCCGAATATTCCAAAGAGAATAAATTTTCTTGTATTTTTTTTCTTAGGGGTTTGAATATCCGAAGGATTTGATACTTCATGAGTTGGTGTTTCGACCTTCACTTCTTCTTTTGGCTGTTCTTCAGGCATAAGATAAGTTAAGTATTAAATGTAAGAAAAGTCAAAGGGGAAGAATATAGCTTTCTTGACTTTCTTATGCTTACTAAGCAATAATTTATTGGCACATGCTTAAATTTCCCAAGAATTTAATTTTGCTTGCGGTTATTATCATTGTTATTGCCATTCCAATTGCTTGGTATCTGATTTCTCCCCTATTTATTGTTAAAGAAGCAAACGACTCTTTTCCGAATACAACGCTTGAGAAAGAAATGGAAAGGATGGAAGGAGAAGTAGTTGAGATGGATGACTTAATGCCTCTTCAACCTGTGATTCGGTACAATGGTACTTTTAAAAGCAGTGCTCATGACGTAACCGGCAACGCATCAGTAATTGAGACAGGATCTTCAAGAGTACTTAGATTTGAAAATTTTGAAACTCTTAACGGGCCCGACCTTCATATTTATCTTTCAAAGGATCTGAAAGCAACAGACTATATAGACATAGGAAAAATTAAAGCGACTAAAGGAAACGTAAATTATGATCTTCCACCCAACGTTTCTTTAGACGAGTATAAATACGTCCTAATTTGGTGTGAGCCTTTCAGGGTCCTCTTTGGATCTGCAGAAATTCTCAAAATTTAGATCCTCAACGAAAAAATTTCCAAAGAGTGATATTTTCTATCATCTTTTATAAATTGCGGAATACAAAAATGGTAATACTGAGAAAGCTCTTAACGCCGCTATGAGCGCTTATAACATCTCAACAAATAAACAGAATGACTACACATTTCATACATTACTTAGTGGCCAGGAACTTATTATTAATGACTAAAATCTCGTGGTAAAATGTTAATATGGAATTTACAATTTCAAAATTATTTAAAAATCAAATACCTCTTATTGGAATGATTCATTTACCCGCATTGCCTGGCTACCCAACTCATAGGGGCATAGATTATGTTATTAAAAAAGCTGTAAAGGATTTAAAAACTTTAGAGGAAGCAGGTTTTGATGGAGTGCTTGTTGAGAATGATAATGACCAACCCCATGAAATTCATGTTACAGATACTACTAAGAAATCTTTTTCGATTATCATGCAAGAACTTCTAAAGCTATCTACCATTCCAGTTGGTATGGAAATAATTTACGATATGTTCTCGACGGTTGAAGTTGCACATTCTGTTAATGCGTCTTTTATACGACTAGATATTTTTGCAGATGCTATCAAAACCCGGTGGGGAATAATTCCATCTCAAGCAAAGAAAATTGCTGATCTCATGAATCGGCTTGGATGCACCATTCCTCTCCTGACGGATATCCAGGTAAAACACGGCACATTAGTAGAGCAAAAATCCATTACTCAATCTGCAAAGGATTCAATAGAATGGGGAGCAAGCGGACTAATTGTAACTGGAAATTGGACAGGGCAAGCACCTACTCAAGGCGATTGTCGTTTGATTAAATCAGTTGACCAAAATGTACCACTTTTTATAGGAAGTGGTTTTTCAGCAGAAAATGCAAAAAAATACCTACCACTTATTGATGGTGTTATTGTTGGAACATCCATAAAGACGGGTGAATATATTGATTTTAACAAAGCGAAAGAATTAGAAAAAATGGTACATTCTTATAATATATGAATATAGTATGCGTTGGCGATTGTGGTGTTGATAAATATTCTGATGGCATAGTCCGTCCTGGTGGTATAACTCTCAATTTCGCAGTGCATGCACAAAAATTATTTCCCCCTACGGACCTTGTTACGATTATTACAGCAGTCGGTACAGACAACCAGGCAAAAATTATACAAGCATTAATTCAAAAGAAAAATATTCATGCCGTTCTGACACGCCTATCTGGGAAAACACCACAACAAGACATACAGATTGAAAAAGATGGTGAAAGAAAATTCACTAAATATCAAGAAGGTGTATTGGCTAAATTTATTCCAGATCAAGAACAGAACAGTCTTATTCAGTCAGCAGATTTTGTCATGATACCGCTTTTTAAACAAATACATCATTTATTTGATGCTGTAATCAAAATGAAAAGAAGTGGTATAACAGCAGTAGACTTCACTGATCTATCTGACTATAGCAAGGATGTAGAAATTGTAAAAATATATATGAACCATTTTGATATAGGTTTTTTTGGATTAAAAAAATCTGACATTAAGCTTATTTCCGCGCTTCAAGCTCTTGCAAAAGAATTTAACAAACTTTTTGTTATTACGTTGGGAGAAGAAGGAAGCATGTTATATTCCTCAAAAAAATTCTTTGCTCCAGCATTCCACGTCCGACAAGTAGTAGATACAACTGGCGCAGGAGATGCTTTTGCAGCAGCCTTTATCCACTCGTATTTGTATTCACAGAACATCGAAAAAAGCTTACTGGAAGGAAATAAATATGCATCAAATGTGGTGCAGCAAAAAGGAGCTTTCACACTATGACAAATCAGGTTATTCTTACTCCGCAACAACTGACAAAAGAAGCATTTTCTCCATTTGGTTGCGCTTCCTGGAGATCTGGCAAATCATGCGGAACAGCCCGATATAACTACTGCAAAGGCGTTTATTATTTTGCCGGGTCAGGTTATATTGATGCACCCAGGAACATGGCACTATGCATCATTTCCCTTTTCTTCTGAGGAAGTATTTTATTATTTTCTTACAAAAGATCATCCTAGAGAGCCTGGATGGGAAGATACTGTCTGGGTCCCATTCTACGAAAATAAAACTATTAAAATTGCTCTAGACCACACTACATAAACATATTTTTAAAAAACTCACGGCAACATTTAAGCCCTCTGGACCATATGGTGGCGGGTGATTATGAATTTAAACTAGAAACCTATTAATTTGGGAAGTGACATTTTTTCCCTTGCCCTAGCTTGCTGGAGGGAAGTGTTAGTCAAATAGGGGACCACATAAACAGTGTCGATCGTGGTATTTAAAAATTTTTTGATTAATTGGAGTTGATAATTTTAACCTTACCAAAAAATTTCATATCCAGCAATTCTTCATCT
>CAZKYX010000061.1:1648-4608 GCA_964557125.1 uncultured Gammaproteobacteria bacterium | reverse complement strand
CACTTGTCGCAACAACAAGAGCAGTTGGCTGTGCGTTGCCAATATCTTCACTCGCGAATATCACCATTCGTCTGGCTACAAACATAGGGTCTTCCCCTGCTTTAAGCATTCTGGCAAGATAATGAAGAGTGGCGTCAGGATCACTTCCTCTCATGGATTTTATAAATGCTGAAATGGTGTCGTAATGATAGTCCCCCTTTTTGTCATAGTACACAGCTCTTCTTTGCATAGCCTCCTCAGCAACTTTAAGCGTAATTTTTTTGGAAAGGGTTGTTGCAACTTCTACGGCATTGATGGCAAAACGAGCGTCCCCATTGGACATTTTAACGATATGCTCTATTGCATCTTGCTGAGGTGACACTTTTGGGTAGTATGAGAAGGCCTTTTTGACAACTTCTTCAATATTTTCGTCAGTGAGTGGTTTTAGTACAAATAGTTGAGAGCGTGAAAGAAGCGGCGCATTAATCCTAAAACCTGGATTTTCAGTTGTCGCACCGATGAGAATTATGGTTCCATTTTCAACGTGAGGTAAAAATCCATCTTGCTGACTTTTATTAAATCTGTGGATTTCGTCAACAAAAAGTATGGTTTTTTTGCCGTTCTCTTCATTGAGCTGGGTAGCATGCTTGATAACCTGTCTGACCTGCTCTACTCCACTTGTAACTGCTGAGAAGAAAACAAATTCAGCATCAACTGAATTGGCGATTACTGTTGCAAGGGTTGTTTTGCCACACCCAGGGGGTCCCCAGAAAATCATGGAATACACACTTCCCGTCTCAACCATTCGCCTTACGGGTTTTCCTTTGCCAACCAAATGCTCTTGGCCTATAAAATCGTCAAGTGTCTGAGGGCGCATGTTCTCTGCCAGAGGGATATGCATAGTGGTTGTATTGTATCACCCTTACACAAATTGACCTGAAGGAGTATAATACAAGTCAACATGGGAGAATACGAAAATTGGGTAAGGAAAAAAGCAGCTGAGGATGAAGCTCGAAAAAAACAGCAAGTTCAAAATGATGCTACTATGCATCAAAGCAGATTAACCTCGATGGAACATGCTAAATCGGCACGTAAGGCAGAATATGAAAGAGTTTTGTTTCCCATTGCGAATAAGATTCAGTCTTTTTTTGAGGATGCACTACGTATAAAGTTTCGAACCGCTAAAGAGCACAAGATAGATCAATATCGCCAGACTTATGGCGGTGAATATCCAATAGACTCCTACATTTCTGTTGTTGCGAAATGGGGAGAGAAGTTGGAACTTTCTAGTGCGGAGAAGAGCATTATTGAGGGCAAGTCAGGTTCATACAAACCGAAGAAAATTTTGGGTTGTGATTACTATACTGCAGGTTGTACAATTCGTTTCGATTACATTGACGGTGGAATACCAATTGAAGATTTTCAACGAAATAGCAATGTAATTTTTGATTACATACACAAAGAAGTAAATAATCCGACACACCAATCCGACATATGGGTATTGGAAAAGGATGGAAGATATGCAACCGAATTTGACAATTCAAGACGGTATCAAAGTGAGAATCAGGGGTATAGTTAGATCAAATTCTCTTCACTCATTGTTGTATGCTATTCCTCCATTCCAATTTCCGGAAATATTATATTTATCTACTTTCCTAATCATGTATCGCTGTGAATCGGTACTTACCTTTCTCAAGCAAACGATTCATATCTTGAATGTCGGGTGCCTTTAAGATTCGTTTACAGTATTCAAACTGAATTAGCGTGTTTTATCTTTTAATCGATTGCGTTTTGTTGCTCTCTCAGTAGCTAATTTTAGCTATGTCAATCCAAAACTATACATAAAAATATTAAAGGACAAGCCCACACACAAACTTGACCTGAAGGAGTATAATACAAGTCAACATGGGAGAATATGAGAATTGGTTAAAAAGAAAAGAAGCTGAAGAAGCAGAAAATGCTCGCAGAGCACGATCTGCTAGCAACCGTTCTGACTTTACTCCATCACGTCAAGAGATGCCTCCTATTATTGAAATGACAGCAGATAGGGTTCAGGCAGTTATGCAAGAAGCATTAAGAGAAGAATTTAGACGTGCCAAGCAAAGCACTTTTAAGCGCATAAAAAACTTAACCAAATCGACTATTCAAAGCCCACACATAACAGTTGTTGCCATGTGGGGTGAGAAATTAGGACTAACACCTGCAGAAAAGGAATTGGTAAATGGTAAATTTCAATTCAGAAAGCCGCATAGTATTCTTGAATTTGATTACAATTCTATAAATATGGATGTTTACGAAAATCATTTGGAGGATGGTTTGTCTGGACATATATCGCTCGAGCATTTTAGTCGAGACAAAAGTGTAATTTTTGCAGATATCAGAAGACAGATTCAAAATCCAAATCACTCTAAAGAAACATTAAGTCTTCAAGGTAACACGTATCAGCGCGTTTATTACGATAATGGACAGCCAGGCTCACCGTCTTGGTATGATCAAAGATAAATATGGGAGAATACGAAGATTGGGTAAAAAGGCAACAAGCAGCAGAATCGGCATCAAGGCAAAGTGCAGATCGTTTTCGTGCTGAGGTGGAAAAACAAAAGCAGATAAACCAACAAGTATCTCGTGCAACTGCGGAAGCAGAAACTTGGAAAAAATACGGACCAGTTACTGAAAAGCTTAAACAAACATTGAGAAGTGCATTAAGTTCTGAATTTGCACGGGCACGCGAAAATAAAATCTATCATTCTCTACGGATAGATACATCCAATCCAGTTCATTGTTACAGTAATGTATATGCTCTCTGGGGAAAGCAATTGGAAATCTCTAGAGGAGACAAAGAAATTGTAGAAGGAAGAAGACAAATTTTTAAAAATCGACCGGAGAAGGTTCTTGATCACAGCTACAATGAGCTTCAATTCCAAATTGGATATGGAAGAGTTGCGCTTTACTATCCACTCTATACGTACACCAGCGAGGTT
>CAZKYX010000061.1:0-1638 GCA_964557125.1 uncultured Gammaproteobacteria bacterium | reverse complement strand
ATTGACCAATTTGAGTCAAATCCCCAGTCTGTTTTCCCTATGATACGAGCGGGTCTTGAGAAAGGATGTCTAAAGGAAGAATATTGGGAGTGGTTTTCGAAAGGTGGACACAACAATTATATGACTCTATCTGCAATAAATGAATGGTATAGGATAGACGCAATGGATGGCTAGATAAGTCGGCGGCTTTTCATTTCTGCTATATTGTCTGCCACTAGTTTTTTTGCCTTTCCAGACTGAAACTCCGCTCCAAATATGGGTGGATTCAGACTTACATCTCCGCTAGCATAACTTCCCTCTACATTGTAAATCGACTGTGTTTTACCGCTCCCATACTGCATGGCCATTAATTTCCAATCAAATTTAGGTGAAGCAAATATGCCAATACTTCCAGCTGAAGGGATACTCAGGCTCGGGCCATACTTTACTTTTGTATAAATATTCCTATACCCTCTTGTTCCTTGAAACCCACCTTCCCATGGACCTTCCTTGATGCTTTCCTCGTCAAGCAGTCTTATATTGCCACGTAAGTTAAAGGCACGGTTAACATCCTCAAGTATATAGTTCATCATTCTAAGATCAACTTTACTTTTTAAATTAGTTTTCCAATATTCAAGCTGGGCTTGATATGCTTCAATTTGTAACCACGATTGATTTTCTCGTGCCTTTGCGGCTTTTTCAGCTGCTGATTTTTTGACTAAATCTTCCCAACTTTCCATAATAATTAGGGCATGAGCCCTCTTTGCTGTCTTATTATTGTGTCTTTTGCAAGTAAATCGACTAAATCCTGCCTTTGAAACTGGTCATTTTGATTGGCTCTTAGTGTTCCGCTGTTTAGAATTGTTTTTTCGCTATTCGAGTGTTCTGGGTGATAGCCACTTTGAAGATTAAAATTAGTTATCTTGGTTCTTCCCGGTATAAAAAGACCTACTCGCTGCTCCCCTGTTACTGAGATAAAATGGGTTTTGTTATCGGAGGTAGCTTCGAGTTTGTAGCCATAACGCATCATTTCATGAGATTCTGTTCTGTAAGCGTCACCGGAAAAAAACGGTCTTCCATTCCAGTCAAGATTTCTAACTGAAATTTCATGAATATAGACATCATCAATTTTTTGTATGGCACCTTTATTCCATACTTCCACAGCAAAACCCATTAGAACTCCAGAAACATTGTAGTCTGCATAGTAAGCACGTATAAATTCACCACGAATAGAAATTAATTTTTTTTCTCGTTCGGCAGCTTTATCTACAGGTGCTTTCGGACGATTTGCTTCTTCTCTCTTTCTTAATATTTCTTCCCAGTTTTCCATAGGTTTTTAACGAATTATTCCACTTTTCGTAAGATGTCCTTTTCTAGTCATTAGCTCACAATATTCAGCCAGTGATACGTCAAATTGGTGCGGTAGTTTAGCAACATTTTCGGTCTGCCAGGTGTAAACCTCAAACCTCTTAATTGTTCCTGCAATACTAGCACTTAAAGATGGAGTGGCTTCAATATCAATCTTCATGCTTGAATCTCCTGAGAAACCAACGCTAAGAGAATATCCGTTGGTTGAAAGTAAATGCTTGTATCGAAGGTAGTAACCCTCACTGCTGCTTCTGCTATTTCCTATAAAGTTGTATGAAGAATTTTGGTAAT
>CAZKYX010000060.1:0-4691 GCA_964557125.1 uncultured Gammaproteobacteria bacterium | reverse complement strand
GGTTTCCAATTAAATTCTTTCATCATTTTTTTGTTACTGACCCAAGACCTCTTGACACCCTTTTCCAAATTCATATAAACAACTGGTGGTGCAGCCTTTTGTTTAGAAAGTTTCGAGACAAGCAATTCATAGAGCTCTTTTATTGATATTTCTATCATGGATGAAACATTAATAGTCAGACTTTTATTTGTCGGTATTATTCTCATAAATGCCTCCACAACATCATCAATGTAAATGAAGTCCCTTGTTTGAGAACCACTGCCATAGATAACTACACTCTTTTTAAGCATCAAATTTCTTATCATGCTTGGTACAACACTCGGATGTTTATACACTTCTTGCCCAGGACCATATACATTTGAAATTCGAAGAATCTGAAATGTATTTCCTGTAATATCACAGTAGTGCCTAACAAGTTTTTCTTCAAAATCCTTTGTAATACCGTATAGTGAGCTGGGCATAGTTATAGTTGATTCTGTAAAAGGCATTTTACCTTTTTTGTAAATACTGCCAGCTGAAGACGCAAGAACAAATTTTACCCTTTTATGTGATGTTTTGATATGTTCTAGAATATTTATTGTGCCGGTTATGTTATTTTTGATATAAAAGTCAGGCTTTGTAACTGACTCAATGAAATTATGCTTTGCTGCTAAATGAATGATGATATCAGGTTCTACATTATTAAGAATATTACGTACTTCCTTTACATTTCTGATATCGCACGTATAAGATTTAAAGCGTGCGGCTTCTAACTGTTTTGCATTTTTATCAATAACGACTATTGCATGTCCTTCTTTTCTTAATCTTTTTACCAAGTGGCTTCCAATAAAACCACTTCCCCCTGTCACAACTATCTTCATAACAAGGTATTATATAGTAATCAAACTTTTCAAGCACATGGGTTTGATAACATACTGAGTAAATACAATTTTAAAGCGTAGCTTTTCGAATTATCATTTTTCAATTTCCATTTTCCAGTTAATTGCCAGTTTTCATTGTTGAAATTATCTTTTGAAAAATCAAAATTAACTGTTGGACTTCATCCAGTAACTCAGCCACATCCCCTTTGATTGAAGGGTCTGCTTTGGTGAGTAAAGTAAACCAATATTTCGTTTCTTGGGCTTCTTTTTTGCAGATATAAATCTTATTCTGAAAATCCTTTCTAGAACTTGCGTTATTGGCCTCCATATAATTTGCCCCAATACTTGTCGCAGATCTCACAAGTTGACTAATAAGTGGTGTATTAATTGTTGAGGGTTTAATTTTTTTAAGAAAAGTGATTGTTTTTTCACTAAAAATTGTAGTACGTTCTTCGAGAGGATATTTTTCACTCATTATTACTTTGATAACTAACTGAAAATTGAGAACTGTAAATTGATCACTACCATGACTTCGTCATGGGTTAACTTCACGCCACTTTGTGTAGGATGTTTTGTAAAAATCGGTTAATTTTGTCAAAAAGTCAGTTCTTGAGGTGACGTAAAGCGTTGGATAGTCAAGACTACTCGCACAAATTGATCTATTATTTTGGATAGAACCTGTTCCAGTTGATGCAAGTGGCTTTAGCGAATTTGCAATAAGCGCTCCCCCAACATTGAGTCTTCTATCAGGCGTCACTGTATCAGGACATCCTTGGCCTGCAATTACAATACTGTCCTCTGCGGTATAGTATCCGTCAATATTTGAAGCTGCAGAGCTTAATGTTGTCGTACCAACACCTTCAGCAATGGTTAAATCATCACTAGCTGCAACAATAAAGAGTCCTTGTGTCGAAGGCACACTAATACCGCCACTCGTTGAAATAGTAGCGCTTCCGTTAACAAGAATGATAACCTTGGCCCCATTCGTATGAGTATACGCAGTCAAATCAAGGTCACCAACAACTTCATATACCCCACTTGCTACCCCAGCGCTTAGGTCTGCAGTACAATTTCCACTCGCATTACACGTTGGAAGTGTTTGAATAGTAATTCCTTCTTTACGAGCTCTGGATTTGTAATAACTATAAGAAAGGGTTCCATTTCTATTCTGAGTATCTGCATTAAAATCATATTCGTCATCTACCAACCATCCTTTTGTACTGACACTGCCCGACCCATAGGTGCCACTTGTAGCCGATGAGTAGTAGATTCCCGGATAATTAACGTCAGTTGAAGCATATTTTCCTGATGGAAGCGTATTGCTCACGTTACTAAATCTGACATCACCCACATCAGTCTGGAACCACGGAACCATGAGCGCAATACAAAATGTAGCTGTTTGGGAAGGGGCTAAATCTGTCCGAATTCCATTCGTGAGAAGGTTTGTCGAAGGGCCAGGGCTTGTTGTTCTCCCTACAACTGAATACCCACTGGGGACTTGCAAGGTAATATCGTAGGTATCCGCTGGAAGGCAAGCAAATACAGTAGTTCCTGAAACTGTTGTTTGAGTGGTATTTACACTCCCTCCCGTTACATTTACATTTGCACCATCATAGGCACTTCCACTTGATGACGTACAGCTTGAAGCATCACTCACACTTCTTACATTTGTAGTTATGGAATATGTTGAGGGTACAGATATAACCGTGCTATATGTGTTAGAACCACCGGGTCCATTTACCTCAACAGCTAGAGTACATGATAGTGGACTTGCTGGACAGACAGGTGCCGTGAACGTAGCCGTCGATCCAGTAGCATTAATATTTATATTTGTAAGTGCGCTATCTTCACAAGCAGTTGAAGGTGTTGTCTCACTATCATCGCTTGGAACATACGTCGTTGGGTCTGTGGGATCGTTATCTGAGTGACAAGATGGATCGTTTGTATCTGTCAACCCATCGCTATCATTATCTAAATTATCGGCACACTGAGGATCAAGATCTGTACCAGGCGTTGCTTCACTATCATCCGTTGGTTCAAATGTGCCCGGTGTTGCAGGATTTCCATCTGTATGACACCCCGGATCATTTGTATCTGAAAGCCCATCCCCATCATTATCACGACCGTCGTTACATGCAGGGCTTGGCGGACCACTTGGAGGCTCCCACTCAACTGGAGGAGGGTCCGTTCCATCATCCGGATCCTCATTGTCCGTACACCCTGAAACACTAACACTCGCACTGGCACCGGGATTGACTGTTCCAGGACTAGACTGAGCACCACCAGAACATTGTGGTGTCGGAATAGGTTGAATACCAAAATTGACGGTTGTACTAGGTCCAAGAACAATATTATTACGTGGATTTGTGGTCGTTGCTTGGTAGCCTGATGGAACACTCAAAGTAACATTATAGGTACCTGCTGCAAGGGTGGTGAAACTGTACCCGCCTGAACCATCTGTATCGTCAGTTGCACTTCCTGCACCTGAAAGTGTCAAAATTTGCGTAACCCCACTATCATACCCCGGTTCTCCCCCGTTTTGCACTCCATTTCCATTCGTATCTACAAATACGGTACCTGAAATTGTGTAGGTAGGAACACCGCAATCTGCAGGACATGATACTGCTGTTTCTCCACATCCAGGTTGGCATATTGTATTGCTACAAATGCAATACTGAGCGAATACCTGAGACGAAGAAGAAAAAAACAAAATGAAACCTAAGCATATTGTCACAAAAACTATCACTCTATTCATACATTAATAGTATGAGAGTACGTGCCCCTTGTCAATTGAAGCTTTACTGCATAATTTGCAAAATAGCTCTGTTAGTGGCAATATAGGTAAATGAACCTGACACGGCTATTCTCCCATCGTTTAATTAGAGTAGGATTTTTTCTTATTGTTGTAATTTCTTGCTTCACTTCTTACGGGTGGTACAGAAACCGTGATAGATGTAGGAATTGCAATCTCATTATCATTTCTCTAGATACTCAAAGACCTGACCATATGGGGATTTATGGATATGCCCGAAATACTACTCCCAATATTGACAGGTGGGCTCGTGATGGTGCAATGATTTTTACCAACGTCTATACCGAAACACCTATGACCTACCCTTCTTTCGTCTCTCTTATGACAGGTACATATGCAGTTGAGACTGGCATTTTTTCAAATCGTGTTGTAACTTCTGCAGATGGAGAAAATGTTGCCTCTGTTAGTGCTCCACTCATACCTAATAGTGTAAAAACTTTGGCTGAGGTTTTGAAAGAAAATTCATACACTACAGTTGCATTTAATGCCAATCCAGAACTCTCCCCAGTAGTTTCTAACATTGATAGAGGCTTTGATGAATTCAATGAAGCATACAAGGAAAACTATAAAGATTATGAAGAGAAAATAGTTCAAAAACCTATCGAATTTCTGAAAAAAAATAAAGACAAAAAATTCTTCATGTGGCTTCATTTTATTGACCCGCACACACCCTATACTCCACCTAAAGACTTCCAATGCTCCTTTGAAAAAAAGTTCTGCGATGAAATAACGAGAAAAAATGTATGGACCCTTGAAGAAGAACGGAAAGAGTTGGAAGGATGCAAAAATGCGCCAATTCCAAATGATAGACTTGAACTGTACAAGTCACTGTACGACGATGAAATCGCTTCAAATGATGCTTTCGTTGCAAAAATTCTTTCTGCAATTGAAAAGGAGGGCTTGACAAAAAAAACAATTGTTTTGCTTTACTCAGATCACGGTGAGGGGTTTGATCACAATTACTACTTCAATCACCCAAGCGCACTCTTTAACTCCACAACAAAAATTGTATACATTCT
>CAZKYX010000059.1:0-4708 GCA_964557125.1 uncultured Gammaproteobacteria bacterium | reverse complement strand
TCTCACGATAAAGTTATAATAATAAAGTACGCTCATTTTGTCAACCCCTTGCCTCGGCACTTATCCCTTGACAACAAGGAAATGTAGTGCTAAACTGAAGCTGTGAAAGAAAGATTTAGCCTCAGACAGTTTAAGCGAAAATACGGTAATCATGAACAATGCCTTGAAGCAATTAAACAACTCCGCTTCCCTGATCCACTAGAATGTATAAAATGTAATAAGCTTTCAGTATTCTACGCTGTTAAAGGAAGAACCTCATATGCTTGTAAATATTGTGGTTATCAAATATATCCATTAGCAGGAACAATCTTTGAGAAAACTTCAACCCCACTTGATTTATGGTTCTTTGCAATGTATCTAATGACTCAAACCCGCTCAGGCACTTCAGCAAAACAACTCGAGCGAATGCTTGGCGTAACATATAAAACTGCGTGGCGCATGTTTAAACAAATCAGAATGCTAATGGCACAACAACCCTCGTTACTTTCCGGAACTGTTGAAATTGATGAAACATTTATGGGAGGCAAAGGGAAGAACCGTGCATACAAATGGAGACAAGGCATAGAGGGAAATGAAAAAGAAATTATCATGGGAATACTTGAGAGAAACGGCAAAGCCTATCTTAAACACATACCAAACACAGGTAAATGGACACTTCTTGAGCAAGTCAAGCAAAATGTATCTTCAAAAGCTCGTGTGATGACTGATGAATACAGGGGATATCACCATCTATTCAAATACGGATACAATCATAAATCTGTAAATCATGGTACATGCCAATATGTAAATGGTGATGTTCATACTCAAAATATTGAAGGCCTCTGGTCTCATCTAAAACGTGGTATTTATGGAGTGTATAGAATAGTTAGCAGAAAATATCTTCAGGCATACGTTGATGAATACACATGGAGATACAACAATAGGATGTATAAAGGTGATATGTTTGAAAGACTTTTAAAGCAGGTTGCCGAGGTTAAGACTTTAAAGGTTTTGCCGCTTTCTTAAGTAACGTTAAAAAATCTTTTTTTAAATCTTTTCTTCCACCTTTTTTCAATACCTCTAATAACTTTATATCTTTTTCTAGAAGCTTCTTCTTTCCCATAGGTACAAGTATACCATGACAATATTTGTCCTAATCTACTGGGACAAAAATACAGAACGACTTAGCCATAAGCTTTGTGCTTGACCCTGACACTATTTCTTCCGTTCTTTATCCTTTTACAAAGTAAAAGAAAAGGAATGATAAAAATAAAAGAAACGTAGTATAATGCTTAACAAATCTGCTCCTAAACCTCTGTCCTAAAAACCCTGCCCTAAAAACAATATGTATTACCTTCTCACCAATAGAGAAAAAGAAATAGTAGAACTTGTATATAAATTCAGATTCATAAATAGACATCAAATCCAAAAATTACTAAACCACAAAGACGCAAGAAGAATAAATGCCTGGCTTAAGATACTTACGGAATACAATTTTCTTGGAAGAATATATTCACGTAAGCTTTTAGAAAACACTAGACCCGCTATTTATTATTTGTCAAGCGTTGGAATCCGATATATAAGAGAGGTAAACAAGCTGGAGCTTAAGGATGTTAAGAAATTTTATCAAGATAAAAATGCTTCACAAAAGTTTATTGACCACTGTATTAATGTTTCTGAGTTTTACACAAACATGAGAGCATACGAACAGACAAATGATAATAAATATTTCTTCTACACAAAAACGCAATGTTATACAAATGAGCTACTTTCCAAATTAAAACCAGACCTTTACATGACTAAAACAAAGAATAATGAGAGAAACAGGTTCTTTTTAGACATTTTAGATCCTCATGTACCAAGATATGCCCTTCGTTACAGAATTAAACAATATATAGAGTTTTATGATGATTGGCATGAAAAAGAAAAATTTCCCTATGTCCTTCTTGTGTTACCGGACCAGAAGAAAATGAAACATCTCATGAAATACGCATCAAAACAATATTTTGATGAAGGTCTTGTGTTCCATTTTGCAACCATTGACAATCTTCTAAAAGAGGACATAGCAAATCTAACCTGGAAAGTTATACAACAAGCTTGACAAACGTCCTATAGCAGATGTAAAATGCTCAAATTATGGCAAATAAAGCAGAACTTAGTCTTAGGTTTCTACCAGTTGAGGCTCTTATGGAGCTTCCAGAAGAAAATCCAAGAAGGTTAGAGGTAGAAAAAATGGCTGCGCTTACCGGCGCTTCATTAACACCCCATCAGGAACGAGTTGTAGCTCGTGAATCTAGATTACACTCTTCAATCGAAGGAAAAGCAACCATTGAACAAATAAAACTTCTAGGGGAAAATAAAAAAGGACAGCTAAAAGCGCTTTCCGACCATGGGATTCACGTGGGTTCATACGCAAGAAGTATGGCTGAGAAACCTGATTTTATACCGTCACCAGAAGAACAACAGATTGATATTGCAATTTTACGCGTAGGCGCTTTGGGTATACCAAAAGATTACCCAACAACCGCAGACATTTTTGGAACAGAAAGAGATCTTGACGAAAATGGTCAAAGTGTACCTTTTTCAAAAGGAAAAATGAGCGAATTAGATTTAAATCTTTGTTCAGCTGATACAGCAATTAGCTACGTTCTACAACAAGGAAAAAATGTTGAAATTGGAAATCCCTTGTGGTTTGCTATGAAACCAATCACTGGCGACGACGGCTATCCGTATGTGTTTGGAGTTGAGCGGCGCGGCCGTGGATTGTGGCTTCGCAGCTATTGGGCGGATCCAGGCAGCGAGTGGCGTCCTGGCCGTCGTGTTGCTTTCGCTCTCCCGCAAGTAAATGAAGCTTAAGCTCTTTGTGTTATTGTCTTTTGCCTCCTTAATTCTTTGATACTTCATCCGAAAAATTTTTTTGCTAAACTCAATTTTAGAAAGGTTATATTGAACGGTTAAGGCTTTTCAAGACCCTTCCGACATTTATAAGTTGAGAACGTAAACGGTCATATACTTTTTACGGAGGATTTATAAAGTTGTCTAAAAAAAATTAAGAACTTGGTGTAGTGCGCTTGAGGATTTTTTTATCCCAGATAAAATACAGTTTTAAGAATATTCAAGAAACAGTGCAAAAGATGGCGCATTGCATGCAACTGACGACAACGGCAATCCGAATGTGTTTGAAGTTGAACGGAACGACAATGGATTGTGGCTTAACAGCAATTGGACGAATCCAGGCAACAAGTGGAATCCTGACAATCGTGTTGCTTTCGCTCTCCCAAAAGTTTTTCTTTTCCGAAGCCCTTACTGGGTTGCGGTTTTTTTAACGGGTCGAGATTCTTTTTCCATCCGCCAAGCATACGACCAACCTCCTCAAGTTTTCCTGACACATCTTCGCAATGTTTATTTGAAATAATTTTACCTTCCCAAGCAACCGATATAAGAAATTTGAGAGTATCCAATACAAGAATACATTCGGAAAGTTTTTCGCTCTTTCTATCTTTTTCTGTAAAATATGCTGTATAGGTAAGCTCTAAAAGGTCAATAAATTTGTTTTCAATTCTTGACCCTATTGTAAAACGAGCACCTCTTGGAATATGCGGAGTAATGTTCATCCAAACCAAATATCCCTCTTTGACGCGGGAAAGTATCGAGGCGCTATCGAGAGAGAGAGACAGGCTTGCGCATAAATATAATGATATCATCTCGATTGATAACTTACTTACAGCATGGCGTGAATTTTTACGTGGTAAAAGAAAAAGAAAAGATATTGCGGAATTTTCCTTGCATTTGACTGATAATATTATCTCGCTTCACCAAGAGCTAAGAAGTAAAACATACAAACACGGCTTCTATAAAGAGTTCAAAATCAGCGACCCAAAACCACGAGTCATCCATAAAGCGACAGTGCGCGATCGGCTTTTACACCATGCAATATATCGAATTTTGTATCCTTACTTTGACCGTTTGTTTATCTCCGATTCTTATTCTTGCCGAAGGGGTAAAGGTACCCATAAAGCAATAAACCAACTTAGAAAGTATGGAAGAAAAGTATCAGTCAATAATACGAGGACTACGTGGATCCTGAAGTGTGATATTGGGAAGTTTTTTGCAAATATTGATCACAAGGTGCTTAAAGAAACATTAGAAAAACACATCAAAGATAAAAATATCATATGGCTTTTAAGCGAAGTCATTGATAGCTTTTGTACGAAAAATATTTCTGGGGTAGGATTGCCACTTGGCAATTTAACAAGTCAGCTTTTGATAAATATATACATGAATGAATTTGACCAGTATGTAAAACATAGGTTAAAACTTAGATACTATGTCCGTTATGCAGATGACTTTGTAGTTTTAAACGAGAGCAAGTCTTCTGTTGAGAACCAACTTCCTAAAATATCTGAATTTTTAAAAACCCGCTTAAAACTTTCCTTACATCCCGATAAGGTATTTATCAAAACGCTTGCTTCAGGTGTTGATTTTTTGGGTTGGGTTCATTTTCCCCACCATCGGGTTTTAAGAACTGCTACCAAACGGAGAATGTTTAAAAGGTTAATAAAGAACCATAAAAAAGGAACTATAACTTCATATCTTGGATTACTTAAACATGGAAATACCTACAAACTGACGAAGATGGTTAATAAAAAAACGAAAATAGTTGAGGATAATAGCAGTATTTCAGGCTAAAACAAGCCAACTCTTACTTGTCTTGAAGGTATAAGTGCCC
>CAZKYX010000058.1:0-4746 GCA_964557125.1 uncultured Gammaproteobacteria bacterium | reverse complement strand
ATTAGCGAAAGAGACTATCAAGAATACTTGTGGGACAGACAGCAAAAAACACCACAAATTCACGAAGTACTCACCTCTACGGTTGCCGAGGATATTGAAGTACAACTGGAAAAATTTGCTGTAGAGCAAAAAATAGCAACCACAAAAGTACTCCAAAATAGAGAACAACCTCTCCTTTTTTCTGTATTCCCCTATGTAAGTGTTCTTGATGATGAGAAGCGGGATATGTTTGTTGAAGGTCTGAAATCTGTATATTTTCCGGTTCTTTACGTCCAGACAAGAACTTCATAGTATTATGCGTAAAGAATCAGGAAGAAATCCACTTCGACCTATCTTTGACCTTACCCCACTCTCCCCAACCACGTCTTTTACATACATTCCCGAATATAGGCAAGCCCTCTTACTCAAAGAGGATTATTTTTTTCCAAAATCTCAAATCAAGCATAGCTTTATACAGCAAAACGAAGAACTTTTCTCCAGCGTTGAAAGCACAGCACGATGGCTTGAAAATAATGGTAATTTTGGAAATGCGTATATGCTTGGTAGCCTTGCGATGTACAGATATATAACAGCTGAAGCAACTCTTAAAGGAGGTTGTATCCCACGAATTGATGGACATGTCATAGAACGCTACGAACGAGATTTGTACGGAGATATCAACTTTGAAAATCTTGAAAAGATGCGAAAGAAAGGACTTATTCTGGAAGCGGAAGCCATATCTGATGATTTAATAAGTAGTAAAAGACCGAACCGTTTCTTCGAATTTGCAGACACAGAAAGACAGACAACTGAGATGATTCACTTACACTGCAGAGTGCTTGCACCGTCTATTGAAGCTGCAGTATATGATGGCGCAATTGCCGTTCATGGGTCTTTTAAAGTGAAACAGGAAATTGAATCAATAAGACGAGCTTACAAGAAAAAGGTAAAGTGAGATACAAACGTGAAAGAGGTAAAAAACTCTACTTGAGTTTTTCTATCTCTTTATGAGGCTGAATCTTCTTGCATCTTTTACAATATTTATCCAAAAGTAATTTCTCAGGGGTATTCAGTTTGTTTCGAGACGTAATGTAATTGGTGCTTTTACACACCGTACATTTCATTCCTAATTTTAATCTAACACCAGACTTCTTTGCCATAGGTACAAATTATAATGTATGCAAGCTCAAATATCAATACTACTGGAGCCTGGAGTGAGGATTGAACTCACGGTCTCACCCTTACCAAGGGTGTGCTTTACCACTAAGCTATCCAGGCTTGAAAATTGACGGTATTTTTCAAGTTCGGTCATGATCCAAGTTTTTAATTTTATATTACTCACAACCAGAGTACAAACACCAAATTGTGATTTTCTCTTGTACGTACCTTTCCCCTGCTGTGGAATTTGAACTATTTTACCAAATCCTTTATGAGAAATCCCTAATTTTTTTGACCAATATTGAGCAACTATTATTGGATTTGAATCATTGAAACAAATTAAGTAATAAAAAATTTTCTCCTTTTAAGAAGACATATTTCAGTTAGAAATTTAGCAAACACTTGTATAACATCGGGGTCAGTATTGGCAACACGAAGTTGATGTTTTGTGTTTTTCTCGCCTTCTCCCCAATAAATGCCCAATCCCAATCCGTATAATTTGCATTCTTCAGACGTAAGAATAGTCTTTATTTGAAAAGGATCACCTGCAGGATTCAAACGTACGTATAATGCATCGCTACGATTTCTTCTGTTAATTTTGTACTTATCCATCCAGTAAACAATTTTATGTTCAGAACAGTTAAGTTTATCTGCTAATTGCTTCATAGAAAAACCCTGTTGGTAGTATTTGGCTAATTCTTTCTGATTCAATGGGCTTGGTAAATTCATATGAAGTTGATCTATTATAGAACGAGTTTTGGTCTGGTTATTATAAAATTTTATCAGAAATTGAAGCTAATTGAAAAGGGTGATTTTTTAAGTGTGGTTTGGGGAGCGCATTTCTGCACTCCCCAAATGATTGAATTTGGTTGCGTTGTTTTAGGAACCGATCCATCGTCCGGAGACGGATGGATACGAGCCGTAAGCTACAAGCTCTAGCCCATACGAAATCGCCCTGACGGTATGTCCCGTCTGACGCGCCTGCTCTTGAAGCTTTGTTACCATGTCATTTGTATCTTCGCAGTTTTCACCGCGAAAAAGCTCAACAACATGATGCTCCCCTTCAATGGGAAACTTGTACTTCGTCTGCTGCTTCTTAGACAATTGCCCCTCCTTGTATTGCTTCCCTCCCAAACGGGAGCTTGAGAGTTGGGTTTTCGGAAATACGAATTTTTCCATCCCTTACTTTGACAAAGTGTAGCGGACTTCCATCCACCTGCCTTGCCTCCAACTCGTCACATATCACCCAGAGTCCCATGAATGCACCCTTGGTGCACGCTTTCTCATAAAAGGAAACATGGATGAGAGGCTTTGTGTTGAGTGAAGAGGTTTCATACACCTTTACCTCAACGTAGTCTGAAAGACTGACAGAAGGCCCCGGTGTAAATTCCTTCTCGACAATCATCCTTCGTACTAGAAGATCAATTATCTGAGGTCGAATCTGAAAATGTGGGCTTTCGCTCTTTTTATTTTTGCGGCTCAGAAGCATTGCTACTCCACTTCCGCTTTGCGAGCTGAAAAATCGATGACAAAATTGGCGACATTTAATTGACTCATTTTTGTCCAATAAATTATTGTTACCTTGTCACCTTCCTTTGCAAGCGGGATTTCTCTTTTTTCGTTGGTTTCTTGTATGACAAGATAGCCTTCGCTATCTGCATATTCGCAGGAAGAGTCCACTTTCATTAGAATATGAAAGACATCTCTTGTTACTCCGGAATAGAAACCTAGTACCTTTTCGGTTTGAATGATGGTTCCAGTGACTCCAGCCTGTTTTGACCGGTCTTGGTCATCAGTTTGCTCTCTGAGATCCTCAAGCGGAGACTCGACAACTGGCGGTTCTTTCTTCTTCAAAAAATCCAACATGATTTACTACTCCTTTAAGCCGGTATGAGTGGGGCTTTTTGGGTAACTTCAAATTCAAAAACATCGGCAAAGAAACCTTTCTTGTACACGAGTATCTTGATTTTGTCGCCCCTTTGCGTCATCTGCAAATTCTTAAAACGTGTAGCATCGATGAAATAGTCGCATGGTTTACCATCGCTTTCTTCGATTTCAAGATTTGTCTGTCTACTCCCATCATCTTCAGAAAATGTTTGGGAAAAGAGTACGGTTCCTTCTACAACAACGGCCTCGCTGCGCTTACGCGCCCATTCTTTTCTTTCGTGTTTGATGATGAAAAAAAGTACGGTAACAGGTATAAAGATGAGAAAAACAATCATGCTAATAATGGCACAAGTCTCCCAACTCACTATATTGCCTCCTTTACTGCATTTTGAAGGTGAGCTTGGTCAGTTTTTGTCCAATAAGAACAGGATAAAACGTGACTGTTGCAATTTGTCCGATTTGTAGGTTAAGAATATCTGGAACGTCAGAGGAATTGAGATCAAGTTCTTTTATCTCTCCACTCCTCAGCTGCAACCAAAGTTGCGTGTTTCGACTAACTATTGTGCTGGTGTGCTTAATCTTCACCACCAGTCCTACAATTACTTCCATTTTAGCGATGTTTTCGCGTTCTTTTCGGACGTAGTAAATACCGACGATAGTCATAAAAATAGCTACGCCGAAAACGCACCCAATCCAAACAAACGTGCTTGCATCCATGACTTTTCTCCTTTTCTATGAGAAGTATTTGAGTGCAACACCGAAAGCGGCAATCAAAATTCCTGCAATTACAAGATTCCAATTTACTTTCGGCTTTCCGTTTTCTTCCAGAATTTCTGAGCGGTAGGACTCAAGCGCAACGCAAATACTCAACGCTCCCAAAAGAATAAGAGGAAATGCTGTATTGTCGGTGTCGTTCTTGAATGCGAAGAAGGCAGCAAATGCTGTAAGCAACCATGCCATTGAGGCAAAGGTCACAAAACCTGCAGTTACTGCTCCCTTACTACCACTCGTAAGTGGAAGCATGCTCAAATTTCCCAATGAAATTGGGGTTGATGCTTCAAGAATACTTGAAGCAAGAACGTACGCTCCGAAAAGCGTAAAGATCAAAAGAATAACACCAATAATTTCCATTTCGATATCTTCCTTTTTGTGAATTATTAACTTTGTTCTGTGGCGGCAATTTTGGCGAGGTCATCAGCAGATGCTATTGACTCATTTTCAAAGCTGAGATTTCGAAATCTCTCAAGCTTAAAATACTTGTTGGCAGGCCAAAAAAATGACCGCTCAATTTTGTACTCAATCACAAGATAGTCATTGACTCTTGTAAATGCTGCGTCTGGAAAATACGATGGGTCGGCAATAAACCTGAATGGTTTTCTGTCAGACTGATTTCTTGTCCCAAAGGACAGTTGGTAATCTTTTCCCCCTGCGTATATTTCACCGACTCTTATGACTCGGAGACTTAACTTTTCAGCTTTTCCAAACATGAATAACTCCTTATTTTGTATTTCGTCCACCGCTATTTACCGTTCGCCTTCACGTACTGTTCGTACACGGCTCACGGAGCATTTGCTGGCGGACTGCGAGATACACCTTTCGGGTATCTCTTGCAACCAAATTGTTAAAGAACTATCCCGACTACCTTCATGCAAAACGAAAGAATCGGAATTACTGAAGAGAATTATACTCCGAATGGATTCAAAATTAAACTATGAGTCTTTA
>CAZKYX010000057.1:0-4820 GCA_964557125.1 uncultured Gammaproteobacteria bacterium | reverse complement strand
TTTTTATGCTTTCTGAAAGAATAGAGGCAGAAAGTATGGAGAACAAAGGAAACAGTGGGATCATATACCATCCCATTTCTCCATGTTGGGTTAGGGAAAAAAGCATAAGCAAGAAATATATAAGGGACGGAATTAGAAAGTATTGATGTTTTTTAAAGTCGACAAATCCAGCAAAGAAGCTTAAAAAGCCCAGAAAATACCATCCGTCAAAATACAACTTGTTAACGACTATTGGATGAAAGACTAGAGTATTTAGGGTGTTGGGTCCAAGCTCTCTTAGTCCTTGGACTGAAATTATTGCTAGAAAAAGTGGCCAATTGTAGTAGTACCCATAAACACCATACAAAGATATAAGAACGACAGATAAAACTGTAAATACAATAATGTATTTTTTCTTGATTTTTTCAAGAATCATAAATGACAAAATAGAAAAGAGGACTGCAACCCCAAGTTCTTTGGTCCAAAATGAAAGGCCTGTAAGAATTGCAAGGATTACTGTTATCTTTAAATTTATACTTTTGTGAAATTTTACGAAGATTAAAGTTGATCCAATGAAAAGGGGAGTAAGCAAATTTTCAGCAAAAACAGTTCTTGTCTCCATTACATAAAGTGTGCCCAGCGAATAGATTAACAGTCCCCAGGCGACCGTCTTTTTGTCATAAAAACTTCTTCCGAGAAAGTACAAAAGGGTAGCGGAAATAAGCCACAACATAATTGGAACTTGTCTTATTGTTCCAATGGTTACCTTTTGAAAAGTGTTCTCGCCATTTAAAAGTGCCCACCCCCCAACAAGAAGACCGTTAAGTGGCGGGTGATCAAAATAAGGAGTGACAATTGGGAATAGGATTTTGTCTATTGTTATGTCATTTCGTTCTCCAAGCCCTGCATATTGAGGAAAATGTGACCAGGATGTTGGAATACCTGTTTGCCAAAGACTCTGCCCTAAAAATGTATATGTGTATTCATCTGATGAAGCACCTCTTGGTGGATACTGTGTGTAGTTGTGGTATCTCAAAAAAAGTCCGAGAAGAAAAATAAAAATAATAAGAGCTTTGTACATCATTACTTTATGTATAAATATACATCATTTTTTTTGCTTTTCTTTTTCCATGTCGGAAATTCTAAATGATTGCTTGCCACCTTTGCTCCCGGTTTTAATTCCTTAAGCAATTTTTTCTCAAGCCTTCTCATCATAGTTGGTACTCCCCATACAGTTACATAATCAAACTTTGAAAAATCTTCCTTCCAATAGTCTTTAAGTTGTATGGTTGCTTTTACACCACTTCTTTTAATGTTGTAGTTAGAAAGCAAAACAAGAAGTGGATTTATTTCGTATCCATATGACTTGAGTTGGAATTTTGCGGCTTTAATAACGATCCTTCCATCCCCAGATCCTATGTCTAGAAATCTCTTATTCTTAACAGGCTTTAGGAGTTCAAACATCGTTTTGATTCTGTCTTTTGAAAGCGTTGCGTATGGAGCACCCCTGAACATTGAATAGGAAAGAAGATAAATAAGATAGCAAAGGAAAACGAGCAGTAACAGATTTAAAATAATATCCACTTTTTACTTTACAAGCGTAAAACGTTCTACTTTTTTACCATTAATTATAGGTTTACTCAACCAAATATCCAGATCCCTAACAAACGTTATATCTTCAACATAGTCCGCTTTATATATCACACAGATTTTATTGGTCGCCTCTTGAATGCCCAAATCTAAAACTGTATATGTTTGAGTAGGATTTTTGTAATGAAAGTACTTCTTACCAATGAAAATCTTGCTTGCAGCTTTCTTTATTTGTTTTTCTAAATCTTCTGCTTTTAGTTTCATTTTATTTTTCGTCTGGGACGAAATAAAGTGCTTCGGAATTCATACAATATCTTTTGCCCGTAGGTTCTGGGCCGTCATCAAATACGTGCCCCAAATGCCCTCCGCACTTATCCAAAACTTCAACTCTTTTGTATCCCAACTTGTCATCTACTGAAAGAACAACTGCATCTTCTGAGATTGGCTCCCAAAAGCTTGGCCAGCCAGTACCGCTTTCATACTTTGCTTCTGAGCGAAACAAAGGAAGATCGCATCCGTGACTGTAATATGTGCCTGTCCTTTTTTCTGACAGTAATTTTCCAGTAAAGGGAGTTTCGGTTCCTTCTTCTCTCAATATATTGTACTGTTCAGGAGTTAATATTTTCTTCCACTCTTGGTCTGGTTTTAACTTCGACTTATCAAAAGAACCTGAAGTTGCCTTTGCACTTTCATGCTCAGAGGATTTTGGTTTTTCAATCTTACTGTTTAAAAAAAGCAATCCTGTCCCAAGCAACACAAAAGCAATCGCAAAAATTTTTTTCATCTTTAAAATTATAACATCGCTTATTGACAAACATTTCTTCTAAGAATAATATCTGAGAATGTCGCCAGAAGAAAGACCTCATAAGGAAATGTATGCGAGGAGTATAAAGTACCCGACTCCTCAGGAAATGGCCGAGAATAATGCATTTCTTCTAGACACTCTTGCAAAAGCTTCAGAGAATAGAATGACGATTCAGCAACATCGGGCAATCAATATCCCAAGATTGGATGTAGCACCGACCCTCACAACTGACCCTGAGCTTTCATCTTTTTTTGATGAAACTCCAGAAACAGATAGGATTCTTTTTCCGAGTCTCCCCTTACCCATACAAGATATTGGTTTGTATCCAAGACCACAAGATGAGGACCCGGTAGTCGAAGATGACAATTCGGAAGCGGCAACCCTAAATATTGGACAGGCAATAGTTATCTACGAGGAAACGCCTGAGCAAAGAAGCGAAAGAATACGTTCAATGTTTAATAAAAAACATGAGGAAGGAAAAGAACAACAACCGATGGGTCTTTCAGAAAAATCGTTTTATGCTGGACTCAATCTGGGAGGCTTTACGAGAGATAGAGTGGGGGCAAACCATAATCCAAGGATTAAGTACCACAAGCACACAAAAAATGAAGGATTAAGGGAATTGATTAGGGCTACTATCGGATCACGTGGGGAGATTCTTGAAAGTGATAGAACAATTTATGTATATCTTGATGCCATGGGTTTCTCTTTTCTCGAACAAGAAAAAATAGGGAGAGAACTAACAGCTTTAAAAAATCAATTCGCACCGTTTGTTGTGGGATTTATCATGGGAGGTGTTAGCGAGAAAGGCCACAGGATTTCTCTTCGCGACGAAGAGTTACTAGAAAGAGTTGCTGCGGCATATCCAAGACATTTTGGTCAAGACCTATTGCCTTTCAGAAGAGACCCAAACAGCAATAAGCAAAATGGATACGTCCCCGTAATAGAAGTTAAAGATCTTAGGAGAGTAATGAAAACCCTAATGAAGGAGCCCACAGTTAAAGAATTGCCTTTTTTTGAAGATCTAAAACGACTGGCTGAGGCTAAGTATTCTTAATTTTCCTATTTCCTCAAATCCTGCTTTTTTTGAAAGCATAAGTTCAACGTCCCTTTCATAACCAACAATTGGAAGTTTGGAAATACTCTTTCTTATATAAGCAATACACTCAGGCCAGAAATCCTCGTTCTTATCTTCATGAAATACATTGGTTACTCCAATCACTCCATCTGAGATATTGGTTATAAATCCTGATGCAGGCTTTCCATTTACAAGCTTTACTGCGTAGTTAACATCAGCATCTGGATCTGTCTCATGTTGCCAATTTTTAAGATCCGCTTTTGGGTAGGTTTTTTTGTCCCACAAAATCCAACTTGCAGTAAATAAGATTGAGAAGTCTATATTCTTTATTTCTAATTCCGAAAAGCTGTCCTTTATTGAAAATTTATCAAGTGGAATCGATTCAATTGTCTTTTGGAGTTCATGTGCTTCAGATTCGTCTAAGTCCTTTTTTAGGGTTATCAGATTGGGGTAATTTTCAGGAACTGGTTGAGATGAGTGCCATGAAAGAGTTGTAAAAAGCGTAGAATTTCCTTTCTTTCTTACAACATGATCGCACCAATGAGCATTATTTCGGACCGTATTGAGTAATAAATCATTCACGAATTTAGAGGTTGAGGAAGTCGAGAGCGTTGTAAACAAGAAATGCTGGCCAGACAAGTGCTTTGAGAATTCCCAAAAGACCTTCTCCGAATGAATTTGCTGTTTGGATGTAGTAAATAAGAGCACCTATTAGGCCCAATCCATAAACTGCACCTCCACCGCCGCCTGAATTTTTGTGAACTGTTCTTATATGTTGTTTCATGATGTAGTTTTACTTTAAATAGTATAGCAAAAAGTGATTCATCATATCACTCAATAGCTATTTAGAGCCCAATTTAGTAAAATAAGAGGCTCATTGGAACAATTTTGGGGTCTGAGTTGGGAATTCGTCTAATGGTAGGACACGTCCCTCTGGAGGACGGTATTGGGGTTCGAATCCCTGATTCCCAGCTCAGCCCCTAATAGATTCGCCCGCCTTGCCAAAGACCGCAAGTCGAGGCAGGTCTAATGAGATCGCACCGAGCTTTGCTCGTTGTATGACACGTCGCGCTACGAGGGCGGTATTGCTAGTGCTTCGCACGTCTCACTAAGTGAGCCGAACACATCCCTGATCGCCAGCAATCAAGGACTTAACCATCTATCAGCCTGCTCGTCTAGAGGGCTTAAACAAGAACTCAAGAAAAGTAGGGAATTATTGTTTCAAAAACTAAAATTGGTGCAGTAATAATGACAATTTGGTTCCAGACCGCATTCAACCTTAACTTACATTAAATACAGAATTTTCCAATGCTTTTAAATATATTTTTTGCAAAAGATTTCATATAATGTACTAATGAAATACGTAGC
>CAZKYX010000056.1:0-5107 GCA_964557125.1 uncultured Gammaproteobacteria bacterium | reverse complement strand
AAGCCTGCTCCTAATACTCCAGTTCATTTCTTTGTATGAAAATCGCATTAGTGTACGACAGGATAAATAAATGGGGAGGTGCTGAGCGGATTCTATTGTCGCTCCATAAGATTTATCCACAAGCTCCAATATTTACATCTGTTTATTCAAGAGAAGCAGTTTGGGCTAAGAAAATAAAAATAATTCCATCATTCATTCAAAGAATTCCGTTTGCAAAAAAGCATCATGAATATTTTGCTTCCCTTATGCCCCTAGCATTTGAATCGTTCAATTTTGATTCGTACGATCTTGTCATCTCAGTTACCAGTGAGGCTGCCAAAGGAATAATTACATCTCCAAAAACGCGCCACATTTGCATATGTCTTACCCCGACTCGGTATCTATGGAGTGGATACTTACAATATTTTAAGAACGAGACCTTTCGATTTGCAACTTCACCTCTTGTTAACTATTTAAGACGATGGGATAGGATTGCCTCAAACAGACCGGACAGTGTTGTTGCAATTTCTGACAATGTGAAGAGACGAATTAATAAGTACTATGGTAGAAATTCTCAAGTCATTTACCCGCCATCTGACCTTTTATTCAAACGGGCTGTAAGCAAAAAAGAGCTGGAGATAGATGATTATTTTCTTGTTGTTTCTCGGTTGGTTGACTACAAAAATGTAGATATAGCCATAAAAGCATGCAATAAATTAAAACTCCCTCTTATTATTGTTGGTGAGGGGCATGAGAGAGAGAAGCTAATGGAAATGGCAGGAAGTACCATACAATTTGTTGGAAAGGTAAGCGATGCAATGCTTCTTCGTTACTATAAGAATTGTCGGGCTTTCATATTTCCAGGTAATGAGGATTTTGGAATCACAATGGTAGAGGCTCAACATTCGGGAAAACCAGTAATTGCACTTCGAAGTGGTGGGGCAACTGAGATAGTTCAGAGCGGAAAGACTGGAGTGTTTTTCGATAAGCCTGCGGTTGTTTCTCTTGTTGACGTATTGAAAAAATTTAAACCATCAAGATATAATAGTACTGCTTGCAAGAGAAACGCTCAAAGATTTACTGAAAATAAATTTATGAGAGAGATAAATATTCTTGTTCGAAGAGAACTATTGCAAGCGACATAATTTATATGAAAGCAGTTATATTTGCCGGAGGAGTTGGTACGAGGCTTTGGCCACTATCCAGAAAACACACTCCAAAACAATTTGAAAAAATAATCGGAGAAAAATCTACGCTGCAGTTGGCTGTTGAAAGAGTTTCACCAATACTGCCTTATGAAAATATTTACGTGTCATCTGGTGACAGGTATGGGGATATTCTAAAAACACAACTCAGCGATATTCCAGAAAGTAATTTCATTTTGGAGCCCGAAATGCGCGATGTTGGCGCTGCTGTTGGTCTTGTTGCTGCAATACTTGAGAAGATATCACCAGATGAACCATTTATTATTTTGTGGAGCGATCATTTGGTTAAAAATGAAGAATTATTCCGCAAAATCCTACAAACTGCTAATTCATTGCTCGAGGAAGATAAGAATAAGATTGTATTTATTGGCCAAAAATCACGGCTCGCATCACAAAATCTTGGATGGATTGAATTTGGTGGGCACTTGCAGGATTGTGATGGGCTTTCCGTCTATGAATTCAAAAGTCTGCAGTACCGACCGGATTTACCGACAGCCGAAAAATTCCACGCGAGTAAGTCTCATGCATGGAACCCAGGATACTTTGGGACGACTCCTTCTTTCTTAATGTCCCTCTATAAAAAATATGCACCCGACATGTATGATTCTTTAATAAAAATTAGGGAAACGTGGGGAACTGATCAATTTGCTGAGTCCATGGCCCAAAACTATGCGACACTCGAAAAGATCTCGTTTGACAATTTGATACTAGAAAAAATTGATGCAAAAGACGGACTCGTTATTGGAGCAGACTTTGGGTGGAGTGATGTTGGAGCTTGGGAGCAGTTGAAGGAGGCTCTCAGTGAAAATCAAGAGCAAAATGTAACAAGAGGCCGTGTTATGCTTAACGACTCAACAGATAGTCTTGTGTTTAATTACACAGGGCAAATGGTTGTGGGAATTGATTTAAGCGAATTTCTTATCATTAACACGGAGGATGTGGTAATGGTCTGTCCAAAAAACTCAGTTCCAAAAATTAAAAAACTTGTTGAGAGTCTCTCAGGAACGGAGCACGAATCTCTCACATAACATGATGCACGATCTCGTCAAGCGGAGTTTTGATATAGCTTTCTCCCTTGCTATGCTTATCCTTTTTTCAGTAGTTATTGTTCTTACTGCATTTGCAATTCGACTTAATTCAAAAGGGCCGATTCTTGCTGATACGCCTCCAAGGGTTGGTCGCAATGGAAGGTCTTTTCGTATGTTTAAATTTAGGTCAATGGTAGCAAATGCGCATGATATTTTAACGAACGACCCAAAGTATAAAGATTTATTGAGTGAATACAAAAAGAGTGGATATAAGTTGAAAAACGATCCAAGAATAACCCCAGTTGGGCGATTTATACGTAAATATTCGCTTGATGAAATTCCACAGTTTCTCAATGTTCTGAAGGGGGACATGAGCATTGTTGGACCACGCGCGTATTATCCAGATGAGCTGCGCGATCAACAAAAAAAGTACCCCTATACAAAAGATGCTGTAAAAATTGTGCTTTCTGTAAAGCCGGGGATTACTGGAGTATGGCAGGTTTCTGGGAGAAGTGAAATAAACTTTGATAAAAGAATACAATTGGACGCAAAATATGCTAAGACACGTTCAATTTTGTACGATTTATATATTATTCTAAGAACCCCACTAGCCATGCTTTCGGGTAGAGGTGCCATGTGAGTGGTATAATACGCTCACTTGCATGATAAAGGGCAAGTGTGGTTAAATTAATTCCGTACCTCAATTATGGATGATAAAGGATTTCAAAAAATTGAACTAACTCAGGAAAGCGCGGAAGATGCAGTTGTACCTCAGGCTATGAATGATTCAACTCCAAAACGTAAAAGACGAGGAGTCTTTAAGAGAAAAAAACTCATCGTTGGTATTCTCGTGGGTTTCGGGGTGTTAGCTGTTATTCTTCTTTTTGTTGGCATGCAAACCATCTCAGTAGTTAAGCAGGCAAAGGTCGTAAAGGTCCAAGCTAAGAAAGCCTATGATGCCGTGAAGCAGCAAAACATAGCGCTTACCAAAGACGAAATGGTAAAAACCAAAACTGAGATTGGTGTTCTAAGTGACAAAATCGGGAAGATGGGTTACTTGCGTTTTGTTCCCATCGCTTCCTCTTATTACGGCGATGGTGACCACTTGGTAAATGCAGCGTCTTATGGTGTTGATGCAGCCATCGTAACGGTTGACTCGCTTATTCCTTATGCAGATGTGTTGGGTTTGAAAGGTGCGAGTACCTTTACTGGGGGTAGCGCACAGGACAGAATTCGTTTGGCAGTGAAAACAATGGGGAAGGTGGTTCCTCAAATTGACAAAATTGAAGAACAACTTATTTTGGCACAAAAGGAAATGGATAAGGTAAATCCAGATCATTACCCTGAAATTGGCAAATTAAAAACCGTTAAGGCTTCAATACAGCAAGTAAAGTCGGTTGCCGATGGAGCTGTAATTGCAGTTGAACAAGGAAAGCCACTTATTAAATCTCTTCCTAATTTACTAGGAGAAACAAAAGGGAAAAAGTATCTTGTACTATTCCAAAATGATGCTGAATTACGTCCAACGGGTGGGTTTTTGACTTACTATGCACTTTTTAGGGTTGAAGAGGGTATTATAAAAGTTGATGCATCTTCTGATATATACGACCTTGACGATAGTATTAGGTCTCACCCACCAGCACCGGAGCTTGTCAAGAAATATCTTCCAAAAGTAACGCAAGGGTTTATTCGTGACAGTAATATATCTCCAGACTTCGTGAAGTCTATGGAGCTATTCAATGAGCAATACGAAAAATCTTCTAAGAAGACCGAGGTTGATGGAATTATCGCAATTGATACGCATTTTCTGGTGAATGCTATTCGCATTTTGGGTGAAGTTAGTGCATCAGGGCTTACATTCAAAGCTGACAATGATGAGAGATGCGACTGTCCACAGGTTGTATATCTCCTTGAAAATGAAATCTCTAGACCGGTAAATTACGTTAAAGATAATCGAAAAGGACTTCTTGCAGATCTCATGCTTGCAACGATGAATAAGGCACTAAGCTCGTCGCCAAAGCAGTATTGGGGTCCTCTTTTTCAGCAGTTCGTTGTTGACGCTCAGCAAAAGCATATCCTTTTCTATCTTTACGACAAGGAGGCTCAAAAAGGAATGGAAGCGCTCAATTGGGCTGGGCGCGTAAGAGATTTTGAAGGAGACTACCTATACATTAACGATGCTAATTTTGGAGGCCAAAAATCAAATCTCTTTATCCAAGAAACGGCGAAGATTGAATATAATATTGCTTCAAGTGGTGAGGTAACCAAAAAAGTAACCATTGAATATAAAAATCCTCGTCCACACTCTGACTGTAATTTAGAAAGAGGTGGTTTGTGTCTTAACGCTACTCTGCGAAATTTACAGCGAATGTTTGTTCCAAAAGGAGCTTCGCTCACATCCTCAAAGGGTTCTCAGGTTAAAGTTGAGACAAAAGTGGAGTTTGAGAAGACATATTTTGAAAGCTTCTTTACTGTCAACCCATTGGGTAAAGCTCAAATGATTTATGAATACAAGCTTCCTTTCAAGGTTGAAAAGGGTTCACCACTTCCTGTCTTAATTCAAAAACAGCCAGGTGTAGCAAAAATCGGCATGGAAGTGTTTGTTAATGGCAAGAAAATTGAAACATTCGACTTGGTATCCGACAAAGAATTGTCATTGGATGTTAACTAAATGCAGTATTTAAATGATATCGGCTTTGTAATAAAACGAGTCAACTTAGGAGAAGCAGATCGTTTTGTAACCCTATTTACCAAAAATAACGGTAAAATAGAGGTACTCGCAAAAGGGGTCCGAAAGATCAGCAGTAAAAGAGCCTCCCATATTGAACTACTTAACCTGATTAACTTTAATTCACTGAGATCATCGAAAAAAAATCCCTCAGAAAAGGCCCCCTT
>CAZKYX010000055.1:4033-5196 GCA_964557125.1 uncultured Gammaproteobacteria bacterium | reverse complement strand
GATGGTTGTGGCTGGGCTGGAGGGGCGCCGTCCTGAGGACTCTGCCCAAGAGCTTCAGGAGCAGCGTTCTTTTTTTGTTCGTCAAGGATATCTTGAGGCTTTGATGTTATCAGGTCGTATTCAAATTGTGATGCTACAAATTGAGCAGTTACATGATTTTGTCCTGCAAATAGTAGCCCCTCTCCGACTTGGGCTGTCAGAAGATATTGTTTTTCTCCCTCTGAGAGATTGAGGGTTTTGGCAAGAATTTCAACTTCTGAAGACCCCTGTTTTAAAAGGATTTGTACTGATGAGTTAGATAGAATCGCTTTTCCGTAGTCGCTTGAGAGAAAATCCTCAATATCTTGGGTAAGAGTTGTCACTCCTAGGAAATATTTTCTTGCCCGTTTGGCAATTCCCTGTAAGAATGATGCCGAGTCTGGGTATTTCATCATGTACCAAGCCTCGTCAACGATAAGTAGTCTTTTCTTAAGTTTTGTTCTGACCCTATTCCAAACAAAATCCAGTATTACATGCATGGCAATTGGGCGAAGTACCTCTTCAAGCGAGCGAAGCGAGAAGACCGTGAGTTGGTTTCTCACATCATAATTTGTTTGTTGATTGAAAAGCCCTGAAAAGCCTCCTTTTACGTACTTCTCGAGTCTAAAAGCCAAGTCTTTTGCTTCCGGTTCCTCCATGTTGAGAAGCGTTTTGTAAAGGTCCTCTAGAATAGGGGGCTCATTTTTATAGGTCGCGGGGTCTGGTGTTATTCCCTTTTGTTTATAGCAAAGAACTATTGAGCGGTCTAAAATTGCTTCTTGAGTGGCAGACATTTCTCCAAGCATTGTTTTTAATAGTCCATGAACAGAAAGGATTTTTATTCCAAGTTGCGCTTCAGTCATGTCCTCCGAAAGAAGAGCAAAGGGGTTTATTTTTACTTCTGAGTCTTTTGAGAAGTTGATATATTCTCCATCAAGCGACTTGCAAAGAGTGCCATACTCATCCTCAGGGTCAATGATGAGAATTTCTGATTCAAACATCATTTGGCGCAAAACCTCAAGCTTCACAAGAAATGATTTACCGGAGCCAGACTTCCCAAAGACTACCTCGTTGGCATTTTCGAATGAAAACCTATCAACGATAACAAGGGAATTGTTGAGTGTATTTACTCCATACAATATTCC
>CAZKYX010000055.1:0-3933 GCA_964557125.1 uncultured Gammaproteobacteria bacterium | reverse complement strand
GAAGCTCTAATTTTAGGATCTGGTTCAAGACCCTGCTGGAGGTCTGATTCAATGGTTGCTTCCATTTCCGCAATTTTTCTTCGTAGGTTAGAGAGGATGTCTTTGCTCTCGACGGGATATAAAAACATCGAAATATTCATTGTCTCTTTGTAGTCGATAAGAATAGAAAGCCAGTTTGGGGAAACCTGTCGAGGATAATCAACCACAAAAAAGCTTCTGTAAAAAGTGTCTCCAACCCTCACGTGCTTAAAATCCACCTCAACTGAAGAGGGTGCGATGATATCAACAATACTGACGCTTCCGCTTTTTAAGGCAGCTTGTCCTTTGCTCTCAACGGTTTTTTTGGTGTTTTTTCCAGTCGGTACAGGCTGTGCTAGCGCAGAGCTTGCTACTGGAGCACCGCTATTTGGCGCAACTGGCACTGGTTGTTCTTGTTGTTTTTTCTTTCCAAACATAGGCTTAGGATAAATGGCTTAAATAGCTATATGGTCGAATGGTTGGGCTGTTAAATTTTTTAACCATGTAACCATCTAACTATTCAACGATTTATTAAAGTATGACATTTTTTATATCTTGCGAATTAAAGTCGAGGTTAATTATTTCATTATTAAAGAGTTCATAGTAAAGCTTAATAAGCTCTTCGTGGGTTAAGGGTTTTGCAACCAGCCCCATTCTCTCAATTTGAGACATTATCATAGCCCGTTTTGTAAGGAGAGCATTCTTCGCCTGCTCTGCAAAGGTATTCGCTTTTATAGGCGTTTTTGATTGTGCAGTAACGGCGCCGACTCCTGACTCAAGATAAGAGTAGGGGATAACGACGTATATTTTTTTGTCCAAAAGCCCCTCATCTTTTACCATTTCTGCAATAAAGCTTTTGTAAAGAGAAAGGTGCTCCTTGAGGCGTGGATTCTGAACCGCTTCTATTTTTGAGTCAATAAGCTTTAAGTAAGCTAGCATATCAACCCTTTTACTTACTATGACTATCTGTACAGCAAAAGAAAGAGAATTGATAAGAGACATGTACCCATATACTCGCGCTGCTTGCTCATCTGCTGACAAAAGAAAGAAGTTAACCGAGGAGACTTCAAGAACTGAACATGCATTTTTGCCCTTCAAAAGAACGACATCGTCAACAATGTCGATAAGGTCAGTAAAGTCTTGGGTTGTTGAGTGTATTTTTTGTTTTTTGGCCATATTATTGCTGAATATAAAATAGTTGCATAGTTAGATGGTTTCATGGTCCTAAGCTATTCAAGCCATTTTAACCATTCAACCATTTAGGTACTTAACCATTTAGCCATTGCTCGCTCCCTGCGTAATTGTTCCCTTTGGTTGTTGAAAAAGTTCTCTTCGCAATTTTTCTCGTTGATCCATTGAGATAATTTCAAGTGGCTGGAAGATATTGCCATCAAGCGTGATACTTAGCTGTTCGAATTCATTTGTTTTGCGAGGGTCTTCAAGAAGCACAGTGTATGTTCCATCGGCTAGTGCAGTTGCGGCCGCAAATTGACCAAGGGCATTCGTTTTAAAGGCCCTTACGGGAACTTGTTGCTGATCTATAATTTCAACCAAGACATTTGGAATGACTCTCCCTCGAGGGTCTTTTACGATTCCCATAACAACATTGGGGGTATCAGGTACTTCAGGGAAGCCGGCTTTCACTTGAGATTCAGGGGTGACAAATTTTGCTGTTGTTGCTTCCTCCATATTCTCAGCCTCTTCCTTTTCTACCTTATTTTCGTGGGGCTTTACAAAACCCTCAGATGCGGGCTTAAGGGCATTTTCAACGACCGGAGCAGGACGGGATGCTACAAGCGGGGATGGTGTTTCTTCTTTTGTTGTCGCCTCTTCGTGAGCAGGAGGAGCGCTTGCAGCTGGTGGTTCGGGCTTTGACTCCTTTTCCTTTTCTGCTTTAACAAGAGTATTAACTGGTACGAAATCAGCCCGATTGTAGAATTCAGAGGCCATTTTAGTTGGAGCTGGAGTCTCAATAACTGGTCTTACGATTTGAATTTCTGGTTTTTCCACTGGAGCTGTATATTCATCAACGCGTTGAGGTGCGGCAGTCATAACATTATGTGCTGTTTCGCCAAAGTATGAATTTACATTATTAAGAATTGCTTGCTCTGATGCATCTGGCCTATATGAGGAGGACATCTTTAGCTGGCTATAGAGCAGAGCTCTTTTTGAGTTTTTTTCCTCATCCTTTTCGTTTTGCGTCTGCTCTGTCGTGTGGGCGGCAACCTTCGGCTGAAAATATTCAAAAAGCAGAGCATCAGCGCCCCTTTTTCTAAAAATGAACTGATTTTCAGCAGGAAGTGCTCTAAGAAAGTTTTTTATCATGACGTCCATTGGTCTTCCATCAATTGGAATAAATGCAAGACCTATGCCTATAAAAGCAAAAAGGCCTATGAGTGGAAATTTCAGTATCAAAGGAAAAGGTAGCCAGTAAATAAGTGCGCATGTTATGCCGCAAGCCATGAGGTAAAGGAATTGCTTGACCGTAACGCTTCCAATGAGTTTGAATTTAAAGCCGGTGACGTCCTGAGGTATAGGGTGATTTTCCATGTTTAATAAATAAAAATAGTTAAATAGCTTAATGGTTGCATGGTTATAGTAGACAACATGGTTAAATTGTTAATTTTTCTTCAGTAATTTTTATGAGCCAATTAATTTCCTTGGGCAGACTGGTGAGCTTTTCTTTTATGTCTGAATATTCAGCGTTTGTTAATAGTTTTCTTTCAAAAGCCTTTTCTGTCCAATGAATGGCTTCGTATAGTGATCCGCGAGCGTTGTAGTAAAATTTTTCTTTGTCTTTTTTATGAAATCTCCCAAAGCCCTCAGCTATGTTCGCCGCAATCGAATCAATGCAATTGACGTATTGGGAGCCAATTGTTTTTTTTTCGAAAAAACTCCATTTTGCAACAATTTCCCAAATTAATGCCCCAAGCTCGCTCGCCACACTGTAGGCTCTTATATTTTCGACTTTGAGAAAAGTTTTTTCCATTGGTTGTTTCAGCCACACAACTATTTAGCCATTCAAACCATATAGCTATGATATATACCAGAGTATAACGTGAAAATTTTCGATGCAAGCTTATCAAAGTAGAACAAAGTGGATAGGTCTCTGAGGCTGATTGTGAAAAGGAAGGTGTATTAGAGGGTTGGATTGGTGAGTTGGTCAACACCTGTAACCCCTGCAATAATATTTAAGATGCCGAATGACAGAAGGATAATAATAAGTCCGATGATGGCATAAGTGAGTGTTTTTTTGGCGCTGTCTACTCCCTGTGGGTCGCCTTTGCTTTGAATGAATTTAATTCCTGAGTAAATAATAAGAATGAGCGCAACAACTCCTGCAAAAAGAAGCGCGGCATTTACGACATTTTGGATAATAAGCGGAACACAACGAAGAGTAGCAACATCACCTTCAAGACAATCAGACCAAGTCATAGATTATGTTAGGTACCGGGGAACTTAGGCAGCTTGAGATCAAATAGGCTAAGTCCGAAGAGACCCAAGACGAGATTAAGAATAAAGTAGGCAAGAAATACAATGATAAGTCCAATGATTGCGGCAATAATTTGATTTCGTGCTCCTTCAACACCACTCTTATCTCCACCCGAAGTAATCCATTTCATGCCCCCGAGGATGAGAAATGCGAGCGCAATAAGAACAGCGATAATAAATGCGATTGTAATAACCGTTCCAAGAATTTGACCAAAACTCTCAGGCTTTGCGAAAGAGCACAGTTTTGAGAAAGGATTGTCTCCGGGAGGGCAAGGAGAGATTGCTGTGCCAACACCGCTTCCGGGAGCAGTTGTCGGTGTAGCGGCTTGGGCAAATACAGCAGCTGCGAAAAAGAATGGAGTTGTAAGTCCTGAGATAATACCGATTGTTTTTTTCATAAAGCTCTATTCAATTGTTAACAGG
>CAZKYX010000054.1:0-5333 GCA_964557125.1 uncultured Gammaproteobacteria bacterium | reverse complement strand
GGGCTTTCGCCCATAAGTCTTCCATCCATAAAATTCTTTTGAGTATGTCTTATTAACAAATAACCATTGTTGTTGAAAATAAATATTTTAATTGGTAGAGCGTTATGTTTTATCGTTGCAAGCTCTTGAATATTCATCTGTAAAGACCCGTCCCCTGTAATAATAAGGGTTTGTTTTTTCCCATACGCCATACAAGCACCTATTCCAGCCACCCAGTATCCCATTGATGAAATTCCTCCGGTTGTTATGTAGCGCTGACCCTTCTTAACTTTCCAACTCTGTGCTGCGACATGAAAACATCCACCGGTATCTACCAGCACCATGTCCTTGGCTGAAGAAAGTTTTGAAAGTCTTTGCGTAAAGTAGTAAGAGTTAATTGGTTTTTCTTTTCTGTATTCTGGCAGCACAACAGGATATTTTTTCTTCCAGTGGTTGGCTTGTTTTACCCAATCTGAGAAGTGCATCTGAGGTGCTTTGCAAATTTGTTTGTTAAATTCTTTCAGAAACAGTTTTGCATCCGATAGAATTTTAATATCAAGAATTGGACCCAGCTTGCTAAGTTCTTTAATGTCAATATCAACAACTATTTTTTTAGCGTTTTTTCCAAAATCCGGTGCATTGTGTCCTATCATAGAAGTGGCAAGGCGACATCCGATTGAAATGATAAGATCTGCATTTTGAACAGTAAAATTTGCTGATCGTTCTCCATATGTTCCCGGTCTTCCTATATAGAGTGGATTATTTGTTTCGATACTGTCAATTCCAAGTCGTGAAGTTAGGACGGGCATTTTTAATTTTTCCAGTGTTTTCTCAAAATCGGGTAGAGCATCCGCAATTCTTAGTCCGTGTCCAACAAGAAAAATAGGTCGTTTGCTCCTTTTTAATAACGTAATTGTTTGTGCAACCTGTTTTGATAATTGCCTATTTAGCTTTTCCTTTTCGGGAACAAACTGTATTAGTTTCCCTTTTATTTCCTTACCTTGTATATCAAGAGGAACGTCTAGCCACACCGGTCCAGGTCTGCCGGTTGTTGCGATGTGATAAGCCTTTTGAATGTAGTATAAAATTTTCTGTGGGTCGTCGACTGTGATAAAGTACTTTGTGACACTGTCCACAAGTGGACGAATATTTATTCCTTGAACTCCAAATTGTCTAATTTTTGTTGTTTCTTGGTATTGCACTGCTTTTAATGCTGCCTGTCCAGAGAGAACTATCATGGGGGAGGAGTCAGTCCATGCCCCGACAACGCCATTCATTACATTTACAGCTCCTGGTCCGGCAGTAACAACTGCTACTCCCGGTATTCCTTTTACTCGTCCATAGCTTTCTGCTGCCATACCCGCTGACTGTTCATGATGGGTAAAAATGGGAGTAATATGCCTATTCTGATGCACTGCATCGTCCAAAAACATAGCCTGCCCACCGGTAACCATAAAGGCTGTATCAACCCCTTTTTTTGCCAAATAGTCAAATATTACATCGGACACTCTCATACGCTTTTTTTATGTGACTCTTTTTTCGATAGTAGAGAAGCGGTGTGAATTACTAGGTCCTCCTGTCCTGCTATGATTCCTAGTTTTCCTAACTCAACCATGAGTTCTTTTATGTCAACATTGTAGTATGTGCTTGCCTTTTTAGCATGGGGAAGAAATCCCGAGAAAACACCAGAAAGACCCGAAACAAGTGAGCTTGCGCTTATTTCTTGCGGGCTTGGCATAATTTTTGAAATTATTTCCTCACTGTTATCCATAGTTCTAAATATATCAAGTCCAGTTGAGTATCCGGCTTTTTCTAGAACTGAAGCAATAACCTCGAGTTGGCAATTTCCGGCACCTGCACCAAGCCCACGTGAAGTCGCATCGATTATACTTGCACCGGCTTTTACTGCTGCAAGTGAGTTAGCAACAGCCATTCCCAAATTATTGTGTGCATGAAAGCCTACAGGAATGGTAAGTTTTTTGCTCAATTTTGAAATTTTCTCAGTAACCTCATCCGGCAAATAATTCCCCGCAGAATCCATAAGCAACACCCCTTTTGCTCCGTATTCCTGCATGAGCCTTGCTTGTTCTAGGAGACTTTCTGAACCAAGCATATGAGACATCATAAGAACTCCGTACACGTCAAGTTTTTTTTCTACACCTTTCTCAATATGTTGTCTTGCAATGTTTGCTTCGGTGCAATGAGTTGCAACCATGAGTACATCAATTCCCAAATCAATGGCAGGAAGTAAATCTTTTTCAATAGTTCCAAATCCGGGAATTAAGAATGCTCCTAATTTTGTTTTTTTTAAATTCTTCTTTGCAGTACTCAGCATTTGTTTGTCACTAAGAAGAGAACGACCAAGATGTATAGATGAAGCGCCAAGACCATTCCCGTGTCCAACCATGAGTATTTCAGTATTTGCTTTTTCTGCAGCACGAGAGTAACTGGCTATTTGTGTAGCGTTGAATTGATGTCTTAGCGCATGTGACCCGTCACGCAACGTTGAGTCAACAATTAGAACCCTTCTTTTACTTGATAAGATATTTTTTTGCATATTCCTCAGCAACCTTGATGGCTGACGCATTGATAATGTCCAAGTTTCCAGCATAAGAGGGAAGAAAATCTCCTTGTCCCACAACTTTATTCATAAGTATTAAGATATCGTTTTTGTGAATTGGTTCAAGAACCATGCTGTAACCGGGGAGGAATTTTTTATATTCCATTTCGATTTTTTTTATTGATTCAATTATTTTTTTAATTTTTGGCTTTTTAATTTCAAGATAGAGAGTGTTGTGCATGATAACAGGAGGAATTGAAGGATTAAGAATGATGATAGTTTTCACCTTTTTTACATGTGCTATTTTTTCAATGGCGTCAGATGTTGCTTGTGTATATTCATCTATATTGTTTCTTGTTCCAAGTCCGGCAGATTTTGACGAAATACTTGAAACCAATTCAACATAAGAGAGGTCTGGGTGTATATCCTTAATTGCAGCAACAATGGGAGTAACTGCTTGAGCCCCACATGAAATCATATTAATATTTTTTGCTTTCAATCCAACATTCAAATTAAGTAGCGGAATACACATCGTGCCGTATTTTGATGGGGTCATATCAATGGTAAATTTCTTAAGTCGTTCGAGTATTGGAGCATTTAGTAAATGAATCTTTGCGCTCGTTGCATCAAATACTATCTCGCAAAGTTCAGGGTTTTTGATAATGGCATCAATTGATTTACTTGAAGTGTTAACACCCATTTTCTTTGCGCGTGCTATATTTTTTGAATGTGGGTCAATGCCTGTGAATATTCCGCACTCTAAAACTTTTGATTTTTGAATTTTGGCAAGCAAATCGCTTCCAATATTACCAGTTCCGATGATTCCGACTTTGACTTTTCTTGAGGTCATAAATTGCATCAAAGTATACCATCCAAGCTCTCTCTTTACAACGAAGGTGGGGTTAAATTGTTAGAAAAAAATCGCGTATAACATTTTGAACCTTTTTGATATGAATGTCAGTCATTCCTTGATGACACCCGATGACAAAGCTGTTTTTCATGATATCATTTGCAACAGGATATCCGTCCTTTGACAGCTTACAATTAATGTTTTCAAATCCGGGCTGTAAAAGTATGTTTCCGGTAAACACCGGACGTGTTTGAATATTATTCATTTCAAGATAGGTTACAATTTTAAGTCTTGTAAAGGGAGCGTTTGGCTTTATTGTTAGAGGAAAGGCAAGCCACTGAGTTGAGACAGTTTTATCCTGTATCGGAAGTATAAAATATTTTTCATAATTTTTAAAAAATTGAGAAAGTTTTTTGAAGTTATTCATTCGAGTTTTGCGGAATAAAGGTAATTTTTTCATTTGTTCGTTTCCAAAAGCTGCCCCCATTTCATTTGGAAGAAAATTGTATCCAATTTCATCAAAAATAAATTTTGCGTCATAGGAAATATCTCGTATTTTTTTTGAAAATCTATCTTGTATATTTTCAGACTCTCCAAATAAAGCCGAACTTCTACCCCATCCCCTTAGCATTTTTAATCTGTCAGCCCAGAGCGGATTGTTAACCAAGACCATTCCACCATTTCCTCCGGCAGTAATAATATGGGAGCCAAAAAAACTTGTTGTTGTGATGTCTGAATACGTTCCCGATGGTTTTCCATCAAATGTTCCACCGAGAGTATCACAAGAATCCTCAACAAGAAATAGTTTGTATTTCTTTGCAATGACTTTCAGTTTTTTTAAATTTGGGATATTTCCAAGCAGCAACGGAACCATGATTGCTTTTGTTTTTTTTGTGATGAGTTTTTCAATTTGACTAACATTCATGGTATATTTCCCTGTATCAACATCAACAAATACAGGAATAAGACCAAGCTTTACCATTGGGGCAATAGTTGTTGAGAAGGTTAACATTGGGGTAATAATTTCAGACCCCTTAGGAAGATTCAAAAGCTCAAGTGCTAGAAGGTTTGCAGAAGAACCAGAATTAACCATGACACCAAATTTTTTACCAAAAGCCTTTGCAATCGTTGACTCAAGCTCGGCAGTCTCACTTCCCATATTCGTTCTTTTTTCGTCCAGAACTTTATTGATGCGTGTCTTTTCCTCTTTTCCATGAACAGCAAGGGCATAGGCAACTCGAAGTTTTTTGTTAATCATGTGAGGATGATTATAGAAAGATACCGGCATTGTTGCAAGACAAGAAAAGGAGCGGGTGATACAATAAATTCATGAAACCTCAAGATATTGTTTTTCTTTTAGCTTTTGCAATTCTTATTTGGAAGAGAAGAACAGATTGGATGGTAATAGTTGGAATACTGTGTCTTGTTGTTTCAATGCCTCTTTTTGCGACTTGGATTTTCTTTACCGCACAACGTCTTGTCGTTTATGCATTCGTACTATTTATAACTGCAGTAATTATTATGCTTGTCTCGCAAAATGGAAAACAAAAAAAATAATTCAATCGCACTTGTTGGAAGCACCTACTTCCCAAAATGGTATAAAGGCAAGTTAAAGAGCCTTGTCCATACTGATAAAATTCGTGGAGACATAGCACTTCAGACAATGCTAAAAGCAAAAGAGCTTGGGATTTGGGCAGTTGTGTGTGATGGTGGGAGTACAAAGACTTTCTTAAAAGAACTTTCACTGACAAATAATCCTAAATTAAAAGTTATTAGACTTGCTACATCAAAACGCTCCCCAAATAAGAGACGCGCTATTTTTACGGCAGCCCAAAATCCTGATGTAAAGGTAATTATCTTAACAGAACTTGAAAAATTATCCCTTATTGCAGACTGCTTGTCAAAAATCGTGAATCCTATATTGGAAGGAAATGCAGATGTAGT
>CAZKYX010000053.1:0-5556 GCA_964557125.1 uncultured Gammaproteobacteria bacterium | reverse complement strand
GTTGCTAATTCTTTTTTTGCGTCTTTTTTCATAGTTATACGTGTCTCTTAATAAATGTGCTTTTTACTGACAACTTGTGTGATGCAAGGCGAAGCGCTTCTTTCGCTGTTACTTCATCGACTCCACCCATTTCAAATAACATCTGTCCTGCTTTTGTAAGCGCTACATATCTATCAATATCTCCCTTACCTCCACCCATTCTTGTTCCCGGTGCTTTTTTTGTCATAGGCATTGAAGGAAATATTCGAATCCAGACTCTTCCACCTCTTTTAATAAAATGAACAATTGCGCGTCTAGCGCTTTCAATTTGACGGCTTGATATATGACCTGACTCGTCAGCTCTTAGACCAAACTCACCAAAAGAAACTTTATTGCCTTTTGTTGCATTTCCTGGCAAGCTTCTTGGCTTAAATTGCTTTCTATATTTTGATTTTTTAGGTTGTAACATATTTATTTTTAACTACTTTCTATTTATCCAAACTTTTACTCCGATGTATCCACTTTTTGTAAGCGCTGGAACACTTGAAAAATCAATATTCTCTCTAATTGTTGAAAGTGATACTTTTCCAACCTGTGCTCTTTCTCGTCTTCCAATTTCAGCTCCGTTAATTCTTCCAGAAAGAACAACTCTTACTCCTTTTGCACCTGACTGCATAACTCTCTCTGTTGTTTGTTTCATAATTCTTTTAAAAGGCATTCTGCGAATTAGCTGATCTGCAATATTTTGGGCTACCAAATGAGCATTCAAATTTGGCTCTTTAATAGGTTCTACTTTTAATTCAATCTTTTGACTACTTTTCCCATTTACTGGTCCTGCACCTAGAAGCTTTACAATTTCACGTTTTAGATCTTCAAGACCTGATCCTCCTCGTCCAATAACAATTCCGGGCCGCATTACGTATATAATAATTTTTATAGAGCTTGCAGAACGCTCAATAATAACATCCCCAACACCAGCTTGTCTCAATCTCTCGTACAATGCTTCACGAATTCTAATATCCTTCAGTACTGTTGTTGCATAAGAAGCGCGTGGATAAAATCCAACACTCTTAAATTCATGATGTATTCCAAGACGCAATGCGATTGGATTAACTTTTTGTCCCATAAATGTTAATAGTTACATAGTTGCATGGTTAAATAGTCGTAAAACTATTTAGCTATTTTAACTATTTAGCTATTTTTTCCTCCTTCGTTTTTTTTCTCGTTTTCATTTTTTATAACTTCCGGAGTTACAACGGGTTTTGCTGCAACTACGGTGTCTTCTAACGTAATTCTAATATGACTTGTTTTTTTTACGTATGGCCTCATTCTTCCTCTTCCTGCAAAATGATATCTCTTATAAGCGATTCCCTCCGTTATATTTATTTCTTTTATTTTTAGATTGCCTTTGTTAGCACTTTCATTATTGGTCGCATTTGCGATAGCACTCTCTAATGTCTTCTTAATAGGGAGTGCTGCTCTCTGGCGTAACACAACCAACTGAGTTAAAGCTGCTGGAACGCTTAGCTTTCTTACGCTATCAGCAACCAATCTCACCTTTCGGGGAGAAATTTTTACATTTTTTGCTACCGCTCTATATTCCATAAGTTTTTTTCCTTTATTTCAAAAAATTCGAGCTTTCTACCTGTAGAAAGTGTCTATTTTTTGCTACTGCTCTGTATTCCATATATTTTTATTAGCGTATAGTTATTAGGGTTTAGCGTTTAGTTAGTTAATTTTTTTGTAAAACTATACCCTATACGCTATCAACTAAACCCTCATTATGTTTTGCTTATGTCTCTTGCAACAATTCTTCCATGTCCTTTAAAGTGTCTTGTCGGTGAAAATTCTCCAAGTCGGTGTCCTACCATACTCTCAACAACTTTCACATTGATAAAATGCTTACCATTGTGAACTCCTAGCGTGTGTCCGACAAATTCCGGTGGAATTTGGCAAGCACGTGCCCAAGTCTTGATTACATCACGATTTCCACCCTCTTTTTGCAAGAGAACTTTCTTCATTAATTTTTCGTCTATATATGGTCCTTTTTTCAAACTTCTACTCATACTTTTTTAAGGTCTTACACCTTTCTCCTTTTTACAATATATTTATTGCTATACTTTTTTTTGTCCCGTGTTTTACCAACAGCTTTTTTACCTGCAAAAGTCTTTGGATGTTTTAGACCAATTCCGCTTCTTCCTTCTCCTCCTCCATGAGGATGAGAATTTGGAGACATTGCAACTCCTCTTACAGTAGGTCTTATTCCTAGATGTCTTTTTGCTCCTGCTTTTCCAAAATCTCTATCTTTCCACTCGAGAGAACCGAGCTGGCCAATTGTAGCATAATTTGTAGCTAATATCTTTCTAATTTCACCTGATGGAAGCTTGACTTGCACATATTTTTCTTCTTTTGACTGGATAAGAGCCTGATTTCCAGCACTTCTTACAATCTGACCACCTCTTCCTTTAGTCAATTCAATGTTATGAATTGGTGTTCCGATTGGAATGTTCTTTAACTGCATCGCATTTCCAATTCGAATATCTGTTATCACATCTGCAATTATTTTGTCCCCCAAATTTAGATTTAGTGGTCGCAATATGTATCTTTTTTCTCCATCTTTGTATTGAACAAGGGCTAATTCTGCTGTTCTGTTTGGATCGTATTCAATGCCAACAATCTGTCCTTCAATTGCAAACTTATTCCTCTTAAAGTCGACAATTCTATAAAATTGTTTTTGTCTTCCGCCTTGATGTCTGACAGAAACTTGTCCAGAAGTATCTCTTCCTGAATGTTTTTTTAAAATTTTCTTTAATGTACTTGGCATAATTAGGTTGTAGGTTGTAGGTTTTAGGTTGTAGTTTCTAAAAAACTCAAACTTATTCCTTGCCCTTCTCCTTTCCAGATTTCTCTTCTTTCTTAACTTCTACTTTTTTTATTGATTTTGATGTCACTTTTAATGCTGTTTCCTTTTTAACTTTCTTTTTTGATTTATCCCCATCACTTTCCAAATGTTCATCAAAAATATCTATTTTTTGTCCTGCTTTAAGCGAAACTCGAGCCTTTTTGTTTGCAAATTCTAATGTCTGTCTTCCTGTTTTTGTGTTTCTTGTTTTGCTGCCTTTTGTAATATTTGTAGCTACCTTAATAACTGTTACGTCAAACATGCTTTCAACAGCCTTTCTAATATCTGTTTTTGTTGAACTTTTTGTTACAGAAAAAGTATATTGCCCAACAGAAGCATCTCTAAGAGATTGCTCTGTGACGATTGGTTTGATAACGACATCATGCATTTGTTTCATAATTAATTTGTTTTCTTTTTACTTACAAAGTTTTCAATTGAACTTTTTGTTATAACAATGTTTTTACAAATTACAACCGGATAAATTCCCAAATTAGAAGTTGTTTGAACTGTCAGGCCCCCAATATTGAAAGCTCCCTTTCGTACATTTGCTTCTTCTCCCATAATGAAAAGTACTTTGTTTGCTTTTCCTTTTTTATCAGCAAATCCAAGAGACTTAAGCGCTTGTGCGATTTGCTTTGTTTTTCCGGTAAATTCACCGTCAAGTATGGTAACTTTACCCTCACTTAGTTTTTCTGAAAGTGCACTGTGAAGTGCTGCTTTTTTCATTCTCTTTGGCATTTCAAGTGAGAAATCATGTGGTCGTGGACCAAATGTGATACCTCCACCGACAAAAATAGGTCCTGTAATACTTCCATGACGAGCTCTACCGGTTCCTTTTTGTCTCCAAACCTTTTTTCTTGATCCGGTAACTTCACTTCTTGTTTTTGTAGAAGCATTTCCCTGTCTTTGATTTGCTAAATACACTCGTACAGCCTGTGCAATAAGAGTCTTGTTAGGCTTCACACCAAACACTTCTGCTGGTAGGGTTACTGTTCCTGCTTGTGCTCCTTTTAAGTCAAATACTTTTGTCGTTAGTGACACCTTAGAATCAGCCTTAACTACAACCTCTTTTTTTACAATTGGTTTGGCCACAGCTTTTTCTGTTACTTTCTTAGCTACTGGTTTTTTGACCGATGCCTTTGCCTGCGCTGAGTTTGTCGAACGTGTTGTTTTGATTGTTTTTGTAGTTGCCATATTTAGGTTGTAGGTTGTAGGTTTTAGGTTGTAGTTATTTCTACAATTCAAACTTTAAACCTTTTCCTCCTCTTTTTTTTCTTCTTCTATAACAGGTGTCTCCTCGTTTGCTACAGCTTGTACTTCGTCTGCAACAACCTCTTCAACAGCTTGAGTCTCATCAGGAGCTACCACTACTGCTTCTTCAACAGGCTCGCCCAGAGAGCTTTGCTCGGCGGGAGGCGCTACTGCTACTTCTGCATCGCTTGCAACTTCGTCCTCAGGGAGTGTTATTTGAGCTGCTTCTTTTTCTGCTAATTCCTCTGCATCTTTTGCAGCCTCTACAACTTCACGAGCTACTTCTTGCTCTTCAACACTTGCTCCAACTTCCTCAACAACTGCTTCGTCAATAACTGGCTCCTCGACTTTATCTGAAAAAAGAGGAACAAACTTTTTTTGCACCCCTCTTTTTGTAATAGTAACAACTGTTCCCTTTGGTCCTGGTACGAGCCCTTTGACAAGTAACTCTCCGTCAACAATGTCCATTACCAATAAATTCTTTATAGTTACGGTTTCATTTCCCATACGTCCAGCCATTCTCTTTCCCTTGTATACTCTTCCGGGAGTCGTTGACTGTCCGATAGATCCAGGAGCTCTGTGTCTGTCTGATTGTCCATGAGTCTTTGGTCCACCTTTAAAGTGGTATCTCTTTACAACTCCAGCAAATCCTTTTCCTTTAGATGTTCCGATTACGTCAACGATATCGCCTTTTTCAAATACTTCCTCAACCTTGATAGAACTTCCCAATTCCATGTCTTCCACTTTGTCGCTTCTTACTTCTTTAAAAAAACGAGGCGTTACTTTGAGCCCCGCTTTCTTTGCATGTCCTGCTAGTGGTTTTGAAGGTCGTTTCTTTTCTCCAAATCCAATTTGTACTGAATTATAACCTTCCTTCTCAACGGTTCTTAACTGACTTACAACGTTCTCCCCAACAAAAATTCTGGACAATGGGATCCTTGTTCCATTCTCCAGAAAGCCTTGTGTCTGTTCAATTTTTTTACCGACGGCTGTTGTAATCATATTGAGGTAAAGGCGTTAATGTAAGAAGGTACAAAAAAAGCGACTACAAAGTCGCTTTGAAATTAGCAAAGAATTGCTAAAATCTATCGCTTATGTAGCAAAACTAACCCTCCTTAGATTAATCATTTTTACCGAACTTTATTATAACCGTTTTTGAATTCAAATGCAAGAGAATGTGAGGTTTAAATAAGAGACAGAAAAGCTATACATCCAGAAACCAAAAGGCAACCAGCAACAATGAATAATACAAATCCTAATAATTTAGCAGCACTATAACTTGTATCGGTCAATTTGATCTGATTACCGCTTATTTCTGACATCATTTTCCTATGAGCAGCATAGCGTTTTCTATCAATACACACATACCCTATATATGCCATAAAAAGAGCTATAAATAGCTGAAAAAGTAGAAATTCCAAACC
>CAZKYX010000052.1:0-5620 GCA_964557125.1 uncultured Gammaproteobacteria bacterium | reverse complement strand
CCTCTCCGGCAAAGAGAGTAAAGGCTCTTGCCGTTGGATGGGAGGAGTGGCTTCACCTCAACTCGAAGAAATAACTTGTTTTATTCCCAGCAAGCGAATATGTGTTGGAAATAGAATTCGAAGCGATGTACCAAACGGGCGATGGTGAAAGCTGTGCTGAAGCATATGAGCGACTTTGAAGCGAAATACAGATTTACAACCGAAGGTTATGTTGAATTTTAAACTTGTGCTGGAAATAAAGCGAGTTTGTTTCCAGCAAGCAAAATGTGCTGGAAATAGGATTCGAACCTATGTAGCCCAAACGGGCGACAGATTTACAGTCTGTTACGATTGACCGCTCCGTCATTCCAGCACGCCATATATTTTACAAAAAATAGCTTGAAATAGAAAGGCGCAGTAACATATTGTAGCTATTCTTAGCCTATAATAGTATAATTTCAACGTTATTCTGCTCATTTCTCTATTGCTTGAAGTGAAGTGGTTTGCACATTCACAACTTGGCTGTTATTTGGACCCACAATTCTTGTTTTGAAATTCAAAGCCGGAATTGTGGGTTCAAGAAAGGAAGGACTACTAATGTTTGGAAAGTCGAAAAGACTAGAGGTTACCGGAACGGTTGAGGCCATAGGAGATACGTTCTTCTCAGGTCTTCTCACCGGAAAGGTTCACGAAATCGTCTTTGCTCTCAGGAGCGATGGCAAGGGGGAGATTGTCGAATTCTTGGCTCGTCCTCGGGACAGACTTAGGTGTGCGCTTCTCATCGAAAAAAGGCGCATCCGAGTCACCTATTCCCTAGACCGTCATGGTCGAACCAAGATGCATGGGATGCAGATCCTGTGGCCAGAACGCAAGGAAACAATGTCAGATCGGCCTTAGGGCCGATACATCATTAACGTCCACAAGAAGACTTTGGGAGATGAGTCATGCTTAGTGACAACATTACGGATGAGGAAGTCATAGCTCTTATAAGCAAGCCTCTAAGCCAGACTACGCTTATCGAGCTCGTCAATACGTCTACGCCCGAAAGGCTCGACGCAATCGCAAACTGTCTTAACCGACTAGCCACAAACGAGCCTCCCCGTGGCAGGGATTACAAGCAACTAGCGACTGGCTTTCAAAGCGCTGCTGCTGACAAAAGAGACCCCATGCACAACAAGTGGAGGTAGGTCATGGATACCGATTTCGTTCAAAAGCACATCACTGAGATGGTTGAGCGTCTGAAATACGCAAAACCTCAAGGTGCAGACCAAAGACCCCCGCAACAGCGGGCGCTGTTCGATGGGATCTCCGTCATTGTGAATCCTGGGGATACGGTGGCGAAAGTCTACCAAGATTTTCTGGAAAAGAAAAGAGAGGAGGTAAATATGCTCAGGCGTATCATGAGGCGAGAAGCCCGTGAGAACGGGTAGGGTTTGGCCGAGTACTGCTTAATCCTTACGACCATCGTGGTCGTCTGTGGTGCAGTGCTTTACGCACGCGGCGCCTTCTAAGCGCCAACAGCCAAGAATTCGGGGGAGGAGCGCTCAAGCATCTCCCCCCATTCAAACAACAAAAACCCAGAATAAAAAACCATAACAAAAACCATAACAAAAACTATAACAAAAAATCTTCTATAACAATCACTTGAACGATCGTCCAAGTATGTGTTATAGTGCGATAGTAAAGATAATATGAATATTAGAAAGGGAAGTATCGGAGATACATTACTTTTAACTCTAGAAAAGGCTTCGGAAGGAGTAGTCTCTCTAGAGACGTTTTCTTATTCAGGTCAGCTTCGTGCATTAAGAGGGCTCCCAGTAAAAAAAACAAACATGGCGCTTGTTATGGCTATAAGAAGGCTTAGGAAGAAGGGATACATTAATGCTGAAAATGCACAGAATGGAAGAATAATTTTGAAACTAACAAGTCTGGGAAATGAATTCCTTCAGGAAAGAGGTGGGATAGAGTGGGACGGGAAGTATCGGATCGCAGTATGGGATATCCCTGAAAGCAAAAGAACTATTAGGAATCTATTTAGACGTAAGCTTAAAAATTGGGGTTTTGTAAATTGGCAAAGAAGCGTGTGGGTATCGAAGCGTAATGTTACTAGTCCGTTAAGAAATCAAATACTTGAACTTGGGTTAGGTAAATGGGTGTCGGTCATAGAATCTGATGACCAAGTTCTAGAAAGTTTATTTATAAAAAACAGTGGTGCTTTCAAAACGCCTCAATAATTGGTAAAATTTCAAAGTTTGTAATTACCCGAAAAGTAATACGCCTTGGTGGCTCAGTGGTAAGCATAGCTTGCCACTTCGTAAGGGGCAGAGCGTATTATTGAGACGAAAAAATGACTACGCCTTGGTGGCTCAGTGGTAGAGCGCATTCTTGGTAAGAATGAGGTCCTGGGTCCGATTCCCAGCCGAGGCTCAAGATTGTTGATAATATACTGCTCGTACAGTATAATTTGTACTTGACTCCTAAAAGGAGTTTTAATATGGCAAAAAAATCTAAAGGTACACGTCTTACGCTCGGTCTTCAGTGCACGGTTTGTAAGAATGTAAATTACATAACGCAAAGAAACAAGCTCAATACACCTGAAAAATTGGTACTGAAGAAATTCTGCAATTTTTGCAAAAAGATCCAACCCCACAAAGAACGAGAGAAACTTAAATAATCTTTGCCTGCTTTGCTTCGCAATAACTTCGTTACCGCTAAAAAGATTCAACCTCACAAAGAGAGAGAAAAGCTTAAGTAATTCCTTCTTCGATTCCACGTTGCATCAATCTCATGTCTTTTTCTCTTTCAGCCTTGGTATTCCAGTCTAATTCTTGATGTGATGATCTAAAATCCCGCATTGCGCCACAGCGCTTACACCTACCGGAAACAAAACTTGTACCATTAGGAGATTCAATAATCCATCGATGGATACACGACTGGCCATCAATTAATTGATTGTCATCATCAGAGCTAGAATTATTTGGGCTTTCTGTCGGTTCATAATTCTTTGCAAATTTTTCAAGGAATTCGCGCGCTTTCGCATGATCTCCATCACCCAAGATTCTGATAACTGTTGAGTGGGATATATTTGTTGAATCATCTTCCTTGAGAAAATGTCTTAGTTGGTTCATGCTAGGTGCACCACCTACTGAGGCATAAGCCTTTTTCCAAAGCGATAGTATTTCAACAACAGTGGGTTGTGGCCACTGACGATATTCTCTCAATTTAATTACATCAAATTTCTCTTGACTTTTTGGATGAACTGAAGTAATTTTTGAGGCTATTTTCTGTAATGAAGGCGCGCTTCTAACAGCGACTCCATTCATTTTTTGTTTTTGTCGATCCGTGAATTGAATATGAGCATCTTCGATTCCAAGTGATTTTAGAAGTTCAATAGTGAAAGCTGCGTATATTTGATTATCTCCAGTAAACAGCACAGTGTTCCCACCAACAGAACCTTTTGCTTCAAATAAGCCTTCAATAAATTTCCACCCAAATTCTGGATCATCAAGTATCCACGGATACCTTGATCGTATGGTTTCAGGTGCTTTACTACGATCCAATGCGCCTAGTCTGCGCTGTAAATGAGCATTACTTATTCGAATACCACCATATTCTTTCCCCCATTTAAGTCTTTTATAGTGGTGAGGAGTAACGTTAAATAATTTCTCTGAAAGTTCCACTAGTTTATGTTCTCGTTCGGGTACAGATTCAGCAATGTTGATATAACTTGAGTTGTTTGATGTCACTCTAGCAGTTGAGCTTGAAGAAAGATAACCAATCATCCATGCCAGTTCACTTGATTCTGGAAAGGGAAGTTGCTCACGTGCCTCTTGTGCCAGTATACGTTCAGTATTTAAGCCAGATCGACCAAAAATTGTTTTTGTATAGCTATCCGAATATCGAAATATTTTTCCAAGTTCCGTGGGCGGAGTTAACTGATCAATGCCCCCATTGGCATAATTGGCTAATTCTAGTCGAGCGGTTTCTATAAGTTGTGCAGCGCGTCGAGGATTTCGCTCTGTCATAATTAACGTGATTATATGCCGAGCATGCTTGTATTTAAAGCATTTTACAAAAGTAGTAGGGCAAAGAGGCCAAAAGAAGCACCCAAGAAAGCTCCGCCAACGACATCTGTTGTCCAATGTTCTCCAAGACTGACCCGTGAGACAAGCATCAAAATCATATATATGGCAACAAATCCTATCGCTGGAAAACGCACATATGTAGGTAGTTTTTTACTTTTGTATAGTATCGTTATTATGATAATGGACAAAAAAACTACACGGAGCGAATGACCCGAAGGGTATGATGCATCGGTATGTACATAGAGTCCTGGAAATTGCATTGAGAGATCCGTTGTTCTAAGGAACATATGTGGAGGTCCAGGTTGGGATAGGATGCCCTTGCCTATGATTTCTATGACATGAGCGAATCCAAAAATTCCAATTGTTATTATCCCTAGAATTTTCTTTTTCAACAGAAGTAGAATAATCAAAATAACCATTGAGAATTCAAATCGGCCAGCTACGCTCAAAAAAGAAAAGAATTCATCAAATCTAAGGGGGATATCATCCTGAAGTCTCACAGTCGTATTGAAATCAAATGGTCTCAAAAAATCACTCCTGACGATAATTGTGAAGATAGTGAACATCACAAAAAAGATAAGGCCAAGGATGCTAAAAGCTTTTCTGTGCTTGCTGGGGAAAGAAGAAGCTAAATTTTTCTTAAGATGCTGGACAGCCTTTTGCATGGTGAGTATATATGTTATCAGAAAAGTAGATTAGGTTTCAAAGGTGACTCTAGAAATGTAAGATACGATTTCTCATATCTTATTTATGTACCTTGACTATGTATGATATATCGATATATCATACAGTATATGCCACATGTATCACAAAGAATTTTAGATTCAAAAACAAAAAGGCAAATTAGTGATACCTTTGAATTGGTTCTTGGGAAGATGGATAAAGATGAGACCAATACTTTCTTGTTTTCTCTACTTTCAGACACAGAACGTCTCATGATTGCAAAGAGACTTGCAATAAGTATCATGCTTCACGAAGGGATTACCCAGAGTTCGATTGCCGAAGCATTATGTGTTACTAGAGAAACTGTAAATCGGATCGATTTGGCTATGATGAAAAAGCCGAAAGGCTTTGAGGCGGCATTCGCAAAAATTCGTGCTGACGCAGTCATGCAGGAATTAAAAAAAACGCTCATTCGTCTCGCTTCTTATTCCATCAAGGCCGCAGGAGGTAGAGTAGACTTCTAGAATTTTGCTCATCTCTCATTCTCTTTTTCTACCATTCTTGCTCAAGGGTTGTCTCATATATCGATATATCATGCAGTTAAGTCTGGATTATTTTGAAGTGGTTGAGGCTTGCACTGAAATGGTTTCGAGCTTGCCCTGAGCTTGTCGAAGGGTTAAAATAAGGAGTCATAGGGCCGATTTCATGAAGCCCAAGTGAAAGCTTAGGGCCGTAGTTTAGTTTGAGCGAAGCGAGAACCAAGATACGACCCGAACAAAATATAGGGCTGTAGTTTACCGGTAAGAAAATCTTGCCAGTTGCACTACGTCCAAGAAAATTTAGGGCCGTAGTTTACCGGTAAGCATAGTTTGCCGGCAAATAAGGCACTTTAG
>CAZKYX010000051.1:0-5655 GCA_964557125.1 uncultured Gammaproteobacteria bacterium | reverse complement strand
GAAGTTAACAGTAAGCGTAAATGTCGCAAGGAGTAGCGGTAAAATTGGGGAAGGGGATTTTTTTTTGATAGGCATATTAAGTTAAATAGATGCCTCCCAGTCAAAGAATACTCCATCCTCCCGGTAGCCGCCTTTTCCTTTACCGATATTCTTAAAGTCCTTCACAAATTCGATTGACTTTAGATATTTTGCCATTTTAAATCCTAGCCTTCTCTCGCACCGCATTCTAAGTGGTGCACCATATTTTATCGGTAATGTCTCATAATTCATCTCATACGCAAGCATGGTCTGCTTATCATACATATCACTTAATCGAAGTGAGGTGTAGTAGTAAAGTCCCTTGTCATCCATATCATGGCAATGAAAAACAACATATTTTGCGTCTTTTGTCGGTTTGCAAAGCTTTACAATTTCCAGCATTTGTACTCCTCCCCACTGTGCAACACCTGACCAGCCTTGAATACAATTATGCTTGGTTATCTGCTCGTGTTTTGGAAGATTTCTAAGGTCTATAAGCGAAAGTTCTTGAGGATTTTCAATAAGTCCGTCAATTTTTAATTTCCAGTCGGAAAAATTATTTTCCTTAAATTTTTCATATTCGGGAGTCTTTGGAGGATATCCATTTACTCTGAAAAAAGGCGATATGTCACTTTTGTTATAATGCTGCCTTGAGTCCATCCAGCCAAAGACAAAGCGTATGACAGGAACATAGAAAGCGGTCAAAATTCTTCTGAGTCTCATTTGATCCGCGAGTGTAAATATTGTTATCCAGACATTAAGGGCAACAATCAGAATTAAAGTAGAGAAAAGTATGGTTGCAGCGAGTAGCAGATTGCCTTCAGCACTTCCAAAAGTTATTCGTCTAACACTTTCTGAAAAATGAAAAACCATAGCCATTGTCACGTGCACAAGGGCAAATAGAGAAAATGCAATCATGCCTATAAAATGTATGCTTCTTGCAACTTGCCTTCTATTTCCAAAAATTATCAAAAAACGTGGGAATCGGCCAATTAGTGCTGGCGACATGGCAAGACCGGTCAAAACCATAAGAGGTGAAAGAATAAAAATAACGCCCGTATAGGAAAGTTGCTGTAGGGCGTTGTAAGGTGAGGAGAGCTCTACAGTTGGTGCGTTAAAGGTAAGATATGCCATCATTACTTCAGTTGCTCTTTGAAATACACCAATGTCTGTTGGAATTATTCTTTGCCATTCTCCAAAAGCAAAAAGGTAGATGATATAAACAAATCCTGTAGCAAGCCATATTATGGCAGTAGCAAAATGCCAGTGTCTTCCTGAGCCCAAATTGTGGGTTCCTCCGGGAAGTGCCAGGGGACCAGGATCCTCAGGCTCGTCAAGTGCTGTCCACAGCCTGTCTTTTGGCATCACTTTTTTGCCAAATTTCAGCCAGTGATTGTCGTCGGTAGTGTGATCTGTCCAATAAAGCTTTGGGTGATCAGAGAGGATTTGTATACCACTTCTTATAAGAATTACTAGGCAAAATAGGTTAATAAGATGGGCTATTCTGATAATGAGAGATATGAAGCCGACATTTTCCATAAAATACTATAAAAAAGTATACTATCTTAGGAAAAATGTGGCAATGATTTAGAATATGCAAAAGAAATATTAATACACACGGGTACATGTTGCAGCTTGCGCATTTTCATCCACAAGATAACTTAGGAAATCCGATCCAATACCAGCTCGGTCATCAGACCATCTATAGATGCATGGTATTTTTCCCTGGATGCTATCTCCTTCAAGAGAATATACCCCTGATCCAAGAAGAGCTATAGGAGGGCCGTCAATAACTTCCGGATGTGCTATTAGAATAGATGCTCCCTCTTGAATAGTGGGGTAATTTTCATCTGGTGCTTGAAGATCCCGCAGGTTTCTGCCATCGTTTGCTTGCAGTAAGACAATATAAGGATCTTCTGATGTTTTTGCCTGGCATACAAGTGTATCGTCTACATGGTAATAAAACCCGGCAAGTCTTAACTGAAGTTTTGGAGGAATCCTAGGTTCGACAACAACAAGCCTGTTGAAAGATTCAGCCGATTCATCTTGTGGAAGTTGTAGTCTGGGCATGGAAGATAAATAATCTTTTATTGGTAGACCGAGTATTGTATGAAAACCCAATTTTAGAAATCTACTAATTTGTCTTTCCCATTCATCGTGAGTTATGGACGAGTTTTCTTTATTCGAAACCTCCTTTGAGTGGGAAAAGTGAAATTGTTCTTTTGGCACGATTGAAGGATAATATATTAGCTATGCTTTTTTCAATACTTGAATTAATTGATAGAGCTTGATACTTAGTTCACAATCCATTATTCTTACTTCATGAAGATATCTCTCATTGCAGCAATTGGAAAAAATAGAGAGTTAGGGCGAGACAATAAGCTTTTATTCCAAATCCCCGAAGACATGAAATTTTTCAAAGAGAAGACAACCGGTCACGCTGTCATTATGGGCAGAAAAACATTTGATAGTATAGGTCGCCCACTTCCAAACAGAACAAATATAATAATTTCCCGAACTCCCAGCTCCGAACTGCTAGCTTCTAATGTAAAAACTGCAGGTTCAATCGAAGAAGCACTAGAAATAGCTAAAGAATTTGAAGAACACGAAGTATTTATTATTGGGGGAGAGCAGATATACAAGCTTGCAATGCCTTTTGCTGACAAGCTTTATTTAACCGTCGTTAACAAGACCGTCAAAGACGCAGACGCATTTTTTCCGGATTACTCTGAGTTCACGAAAGTACTATTTGAAAGATCCAGCAGGGATAAGAATTATTCCTATACTTTCGTTGATTTAACCAAATAAGTCATTTCAGGTTGAAAAAGTTCCTCAAGTAACCTATAATATTCGATACCTATGGGAATGCAGGAAGGTTTGCCATCGGATGTTGCACCTCAGTTTAAGAGAACAGAAATCCCAGGAATTTTGGCGCCAAAACAAGGTGAACTAGTTGGGATAATGGATCTTGTGAGTTCAGTAGACCAACTTGAATCTAGGCGAAAATTTGAAAGTCTTTCGCTTGTTGCCCAGGGTTGTTTTTCGCCTGACTTGAACGATCGCGTAATACCTCGGGTTAACCACACATCGAATCCTGATCCAGAGTATTTTGTTCCAGCCTTAAAATATTTTACGGAATACAATGGTGATCCGAGACTCGAAGAGTTATTTTGGAGTAATGGTCAATGGAGACATAAAGAGCGAGGCAATCCATTACTGCTTGATAAGGCCAACCTTGTATCCTACCTAAGAGGCGGTAATAGACTCATAAACGATTATTGTGAAACCTCTCCCGATGCACATTCTGAAGACGGATATAACCGACATGGAGACGAGCATGTAAAAAGGGTTGTTGCTGATACAGAAGAGTTGCTATACATAGCTGGTGCTTCACAAGACGCAGTAAAAAGGGGCATTTTCGCTGCTGGTGTTCATGATATTGGTTATATGTTCGGAAAGGAAGCTCATTCTCTTATTTCTGCTAATATGATTCCTATAATTTACCCAGACATGATTGATAGTGAAGTTATAGAGATCGATAAGAGAGCTAGAACAGAATTGGATATAATACAAAGAATTGTAGCCAATCACGATTCTGATGTTCTAAGAGTAAATATGGCTCGATGGGGAAGAATGCCTGTTGAAGAGAGATTACAAGCAATGACAAGGCTTCTTCGTCCCGAAGGCTTAGCTCTTCTCATAGCTGACAAGAAAGACATAGGACGAGACAGAATAAGCTGGAGTGTAAGAGACCATGGTATTAAGAAAGATGAGCATGCAGAAGAAAACTTTCTGGTTCATAACGAGGCTTTTGGAGATTTCGGTGATACGATTCTTTGGAAGTTAAAATTTGATCCTGAAATTAGAGAACGTGATAAGAAAAAATACCCAAATTGGGCTGTAAAGCTTTCAGAGCAAATGAACAATGGCCACTATCGCACAAATTTCCAACGAGGTATTAACCTCTTTTGGGATATATACACAGAGCGGGCGATCACGCTTGTTGAAGCTACATTGGCCTTATTTCCAAATAAAAAAGCTGTTGAGATCAGGTTTAGCGACAATTATGGTGAGACTTCGTCTCAAACATTCGAGAAGGCAGATCTACAGCAAGATATAAATAGGGCTAGAGAGATTAATTCTAGAAGGAGTGGAGCTGTTCGTAGATAATTTTTTCAAGGGATTCATTTTGATCACCAAATGACTCGATTTTGTCTTTTAATTTCGAGTAGACAATCACACTTTTAGCCGTATTTTTCATTTGACCGATATACTCAAGCAGTCCTTGGTTTAACTGCTCTAAGTATTCCTTCGTATAAAGCTTCTCATGCTCACGGTCAGCATTTCTTCCTCTTTTGTCCATTCTTTTTGTTAACTCGGTAATTGGGACGTCAAGAAAAACGACTATGTCAGGAATTGGAGCATCCTTTGTAAGCGCTACAAAAAGATCATTTATAAAATTGTATTCATCATTCGTCATATGACCTTGACGTAATCTATTATTTGTATACATGAAAGATGGCATATGAAAACCTTGATCAAGGACAAGAGGGGATTTTTTCAATGCCTTTAAAACTTCTGGTAACTTTTTTGAGCGCAGGTAGTAGAAGTAAAGCTCTTCAGTAAATACCCATCTCTTAGGATCCTCAACCGATGGGATCATGAATGGGTTATTTTCGAAAAGATCAGTGTCTTGGTATTTTAGATTAGTAACGCTAGGAAGTTTTCTTGATAACGTCGTTTTTCCAGAGGCAACGTTTCCAACTACTTCAACAAGCGTCTTTTTAGTAAATAAATATTTTTTCATTCTTAAGCAATCCTAGCAAGGTTGGGTAATGATTGTTGACTTATTTTAAACCAAATTTGCCTTGCCATTTCGAGTGGGCTATACATTGGGCTTTTAAAGCTGTAATCATAAACAGGATTCCCAAGACTATCTACATGAGCTGGAGAGTATGGAGAATTTGAGTCAAAATTTACATATCCAAAGTTCATTCGATCTCTTTCTTCGTAACGTGAGGCATCGGGAAGACCTTGTTCCGATAATTTTTCACTTCTAAAGTCCTCACTAGCCCAGAGAAGCACATTGTGAATATTCGCAGGTAAACGATCTACTTTACTTGATTTATCTGCTGCTATTTGAAGCTCGCGGCCTATTGTACCTCCAAGACGACCATGGATAAGCACGAGCTTTCCTTGATTTTTTGGGTGAACCATTTCAACAGCCATCCTTACGTCATAAGCTCTATTTGTTTCCATGGGCCGAAGACCTGCATCATCCTGAGGGTCTAGTTTGTTGGTTTCAATAATATCTGCTGCAGGACTATATCTAGCAACTTCGAAGCCATCGGCCTCAATCCATTGTTGAAGGTAGCTGGATACTGTCGTTCTGCCAACACCATGTTGACCATTGATAGTCCACACCTCGTTTGTATAAGGATCATCCGTGTACGGTAGGTTTTCGGCAACCCAACGATCATAAAATGGTAATGGCCCAACAAGTTCAGACATAAGTTAAGAATTATAGGCTTATTATACACCAAAATCAAGCTCATTGCCTTGAGAAAGGAATAAGGATCTGGTTAAATAAGCCTCAATGGAACTTGTAATCGATCTTCATCTTCACTCCAGATTCTC
>CAZKYX010000050.1:0-5909 GCA_964557125.1 uncultured Gammaproteobacteria bacterium | reverse complement strand
CGGGTGCTTCACCTACAAACATAACCTGTGCATCTGCATTTCCCTCCCCAGGAACAGCCATACCGCTCTTATTTTTTTTGCATTCGCGACAATTCTCAATTTCTTTCGCTATTTTTTCTAGTTTTTCTTGCTTTTGTTTTTTTGTTTCCATACTATTGAAGTGTATGAGCTCCGCTTTTCCCAAAGTATTTCAGAAAAATCTCTCACCCAAAACGGTTCTTATCATATTCGTTGTACTCGGTGTAATTTTTACAGCAGTATTTTATAGCATACTGCAAAACTCTAACACAAGGCATGAGACAACTATTGAAAAACTAAGCAAGCAGTTGCAGGAAGCCAAAAAGGCACTTGATGAACTTAAGAATGTTGATCAGATAAAACGAAACGATGCGCTTGAAGAGGAAATAGTCAACATTCAAAAGACATATGACAAAACAGTTATTACTTACGAATCACTCCTTGATTTAAAGACAAAAACAAAAGATACCGCCTCCCTTGACAAGCTACTCTCAGAAGCACTAAGCCTTCTTTCAAAACGAAACTACTCTTCAGCAGCCGCAAACCTTAAAGAGCTTGATGGAAAAATAGCTGCTGAAAATGCGAAGATTACTTCTCAATTTTCAATACCAGCAAATGTAAAAGAAAGTAATAACGCACCCGCAAGCGGATATAGCAGACAAAAAGTGAATTCAGATGTCGGTGAGTTTTTGGTAGACATTATTAGCGGAGACCTTTCCTCAACTCGTGTAATTATTGATACGGCTTCTGATTCCACGTGCGCCAACAACTGTCCTGTTATGGCGCTTTCGGACTATGCAGCAAGAAGTGGAGCGTATGCTGGTGTAAATGGTTCATATTTTTGTCCTGAGTCTTATCCATCATGTGCCGGCAAAACAAATTCCTTTGATACCCTAGCCATGAACAAAAACAAAGTTTATTTTAACTCTGACAACAATGCATACAGCACCGTCCCAGTTGCTGTATTTGGAAGCGGGTTTGCGAGATTTATTGGTCAGTCATCCGGTTGGGGAAGGGACACTGGGGTTGATGGAGTTATTGCCAATCAGCCTCTCTTACTATCTGGAGGAAATATAACATTCGGGGGTGATGGAGACCCTAAAAAGGGAAGCCGAGGAGCCAGAAGTTTTGTAGGCGCTAATGGAAACAAGATATATATTGGGGTAGTTCACAATGCAACGGTTGCAGAGGTTGGTCATGTTTTAAAAACACTCGAACTTACCGACGCTCTTAATTTAGACAGCGGTGGCTCAACTGCCCTGTGGAGTGGTGGATACAAAGTTGGACCAGGTAGAAATATTCCAAATGCTGTACTATTTCAAAGAAGATAAATAAAATATTATGCAATTTCTAAAAGGATTTTTCTTTTTACTAATAGTTCTCATACTAACTGTCGTTCTTGTCGGAACATCGGTTATGCTTCGTTACAAGCATATCGTTAACAATGCAAAAGAATACTGGGACACGCGCTCACACTTGCAAGGAGAAGTTGTACTTGTTGTTCTTGGGGACTCTGCGGCGCAAAGTATAGGTGCCACACTACCTGAAAATGGATATGTAAATCTCCTAACAACGAAGATATCTGAAAAGACGGGAAAAAGCGTTCTTGTGAAAAACCTTAGCGTTGCAGGTGCTGGAGTAGCACAAGTAATCAGTCAGCAAATTCCTCAACTTGAAGGAATAGATGGAAGATACTATATTCTTTCGGTTGGAGCCAATGATGCAATTCGAAATACCCCAGTTGAGGATATCGTAAGGCAATTTGAAATACTTACTCCACTTCTTCCTGCTGGAACTTTTATTGCTGAAGTGCCAGCATACCGATGGGGCATAGTAGATGATAAAGTAATTGAAATTAATGCAGAACTTGCCACCATGGCAGAAGCAAATTCACTAAGGATTGTGCCTCTTCATGCACCAACATTTCTTTACAGTAAAGAAGGAGCATACTATGACTTTGATTTTTTCCATCCCAACAATAAAGGGCACGAATTATGGGCACAAACTTTCTGGACTGTAATGGAAGAACATATACGATAGTCTCTTTTGATACAATAGAATTATTCATGACTAACAACCCCTCCACTTTCCATATTCTTAAAGGAAAAATTGAAGAGCGTCATCAAGAGATTAAAGATACCCTTGCCACAAAACACAAAGAGGCATTTGAATGGCTTGCCACCAATACAGCTCAACTTGCTGCAGGCGCTATGAGTGGAGTTATGCTTTTATCAGCCCCTGTTATGCCAATGCTCTCATCAGGAGGAACAAATTCGTCCCAACAACAATTTTTAGACATTAAGGAAAATATTTTTCTTGTTGGGCAACTAGACAGTGTCCTTCCAAAAGATAATTTTGATTTATCAATAAATCAAGAAAATGAAATTGCACGAATTCTTACTGAAAATTACGAACTTACCGTAGAACCATCAATAGACGGAAAACGACTGCAAAATACGTACGGACTTATTGGAGCAGAGCAGCATCTCATGCGATATGCAGGAGATACTATGGAATCTCATTTTAAGACACCTGAAGAAAATATTTTGGTCGGGAAGTCTGGAATGGCACCAGGACGAGGAGCATTTGGGTATTTTGCCAACTCGAAAGACACCATGACTCAGGAAGAAATAGATAAAGAAAAGTACTATATCGCTGTTCAAACATTTTTGGTCCCTGAGTACTCTCAGAACACTCGTGAGTACCGAGATTTTTTTAAGTTTCATAAAATGCTTGTAGTAAATCCCCAGAACGGACGAGCAGTCGTTGCAGTTATCGGGGACGCTGGACCAGCCAAGTGGACTGGTAAGCACTTAGGCGGCTCGCCAGAAATAATGAAACATCTAGAAAGAGTGGACGGAAGGTCAAGGGGCACTGTGCTATACTTTTTTATTGATGACCCTGAAAACAAAATTCCTTTAGGACCTATTGATCCAAAATCAAACGTTTAAATTTCATGAAAAAACACTTTCACAGCCACATCACGGAAACACACACAATTCATGTAGAACTTGAGGGGATGAATATGAATGAGGAGGAAAAAAAGCATATTATCGAGCTTATTGAAAGAGCAATGCATCACAAGGTTCTAGATGCGGTACTTTCAGAATTACAACCTGAAGATAAAAAGACCCTACTGCAACAAGTTCTTGAAGATGATCACGAAAAAATTTGGAATTTTATACATGAAAAAACTGAAAATATTGAAGATAAAATTAAAGCAGCTGCGAATGATTTAAAACAAAAACTTTTAGAAGATATCCTTTCTTCCAAAAAAGTGAGTAACTAGTCTTTCTTGGCAGTAAGCACCATCCAATTACGAGGGAATGTTCCATCCTCGCCAATTCTTGTAAATATTTCCTCAGCTGTTTCACGAAGTGCTTTGTGAGCAACTTCAAGTGGTACACCTTTTAAGACTCCTGATGCGAATTCATCATAATGGCAAATTGCAAGAACGTCCTCTTTGTTCATCTGAGCTTCAATAACGGAAGTTTTTACATCTACAAACCCTGCCTCTTCTGCCATTCTTGCATAATCCTCAACTTTGTATGTTACAAAGTCGGTATTACGTTCAGGCCTAAATCCTGCTCTCATTGCTTTTTTCATAGCCCCTACTCCGAGTCCATTTATCCAAAGCTTTTGTGCATCTTCATTTGGATAGGCAAGACCATCGACAAATGCGCTATTTGCTACAAATAGACCACCAGATGTCAGTACTCTGTATACTTCCTTTAGAGAGACAGGAACATCTGTTAAATGTATCGCATTGCAAAATGTTACCAGATCAAAATAGTCATCGGGCGCATCCAATGCCTCAGCACCACTTTTCTTAAATTCATAGTTACGCCATGGTCTGCTGTTGTCAAACTTCTTTGCAGCTTCATCAAGTGCCCCTTGATCAATATCAAGACCCAGAACATTGTGGGCGGGAAGCACGAGCTTATCCTCTTCAAGAAGAATTTCAATTATTCCCCCTGTCCCTGTTGCTATGTCAAGCGTTTCGCAGGAAAAGTCTTCGATCAAACTTATGGTTTGTCTATTTATTTCCCTATAAAAAGGGCGTTGTGTAAAGTCCTCGTAGGAATGGTGCTGTGTTTCTGGTTGGTTAGATGCTTGTTCTTTTCCCATATATTCATTGTAAACCTATGAATTAAATATAGAAACACTTTAACAAGTAGTCTGTAACCAAGATAACAATCTGCCGGTGTCAAAGACTACATACATGTGGTATGTTTTAGACTACATTGGTGACATGGGAAAAGAAAACGACTATCTAAGAATGAGGGCTTTGGAACTAAAAGCCGATGTAGAGCCGACTCCAACCGATGAAATTGTAGTTACCGGCTATGCAGCTCTTACTCCGTTTGGAGATGCAAAGGCAACGTATGAAGCTCTTCTCAATGGTGAATCTTCAATTAAGAAATATGCCGCAAGTAATGATACGGCAAATATAGCGTCACCTATAAATTTTAATCCTTCAGAACACTTTGACAGACGAGAATTACGAGGAATTTCTCAAGTCTCTGCAATGGCGCTTTATGTCTCAATGGAAGCTATGAAAAGGGCAGGACTGACCGATGAAAATGGAAAATTAAAAGATTCAATTGACAGAAGAAGACTTGCAAGCTGGGTTGCATCGGGCATTGCCAGCGCTCCTGACATTATAGAAGCGAATGATGTTTTGTATTCAGGACTTAATAAAAATGATGTGATGATTAATGAAATTGATGAAAAAACAGAAACAAAAATGCGAAAAAATTCGAGACGCATTAGTCCTTTCTTGGGTCTTGAAGTATTTCCTGAAGGAATTGCTGGCAATATCGCCATTAAATTTGGTGCACAAGGATGGGGAGGGGGAAGCGTTGAGGCGTGCGCAACTGGGCTTTCAAGTATTGTCGATGGTGCTGAAAAAATTCGAAGTGGGAGGGCTGACATTGTAATTGCAGGTGGGTGTGAGGATATTTTGTCTGACCCGAAGAATATAGGAACAGGAAAAATTGGGATAGGTCTTTTTGGAAAAATGGGAGTGCTGTCTCGATACAATGATGAGCCAGACAAAGCAAGTCGACCGTTTGACAGGGACAGACAAGGATTTGTAATGGGGGCAGGAGCGGCAATTGTAGTGATGGAAAGTCGCGCACATGCAGAAAGGAGAGGTGCAAATATTCTTGCAAAAGTTGGCGGCTTTTCCAAATCAATGGATGGAGGAAATCCGACAGAAATTGATATAGATAATGTTTCAAGAACATGTGCACAAGCGCTTTACGATATCCACACGAAAAAATTTGTTAGACCTGATGTTTTTTGGGCACATGCAACATCAACTATGGTTGGGGACGGTCGTGAGGCATGGATGCTGCGCAATTTATTAGGAGACGAATTAATGAGTGAGACTCCAGTTGCTGCTATTAAAAGTAATATGGGTCATCTTTTCGGTGCAGCAGGTGCGATAAATGCAGTAAGCTCAATTCAGTCCTTTGAATACAATCTTGTCCCACATATTCGAAATCTTGATAATCCTCAAATGCACATAGGGGATTTAGAAAAACTGGATGAAAAAGAAAAAATGCTGAATGAAGGAATTGAAAACCTCCTGCAACCTATTAGAAAAACCCCTTACTCTGGTGTTAATTACAACAATTTAGTAGTTGCCTACGGATTCCATGGGTACAACTCCGCTATGATGTTTCAGAGGCCTTAAATTAGGGTTTAGTTAGGAAAGCATACAGCGTTTAGTTCCTCACACTCCCGATGTGTGATTTTGGAGCTTTGAGCCTAAACCATGTTTTACCAGCCTCTCACACTCCCGATGTGTGATTTTAGAAACATTCCTTCGAACCTACAACCTACAACCTACAACCTACAACCTACAACCTACAACCTACAACCTA
>CAZKYX010000049.1:2740-6732 GCA_964557125.1 uncultured Gammaproteobacteria bacterium | reverse complement strand
GGAGGGCATAGAAAGCCACTGGGCATAGTGACTGGTTTTATACTCAGTTTTACGTTCTTTACACTTTTTTTGACAACTATAGTCAAAGCCACAGGACTTTCTTCTGATTTTCTTCGTACAGCTTCTGTTGTGGTCATTTTGTTATTTGGAGTTAGTTTGCTACTACCCTCCTTTCAAGTGCTTATGGAGAAGCTTTTTACTCGTCTTTCGTCTTTTCTACCCACTGGGCAGCGAGGAACTGGTTTTGGGGCGGGATTGTTGCTTGGATTAAGCCTTGGGCTTATCTGGACCCCTTGTGTTGGACCTATAATAGCTTCAGTTATAACTCTTGCTGCAACAAGTGCTGTTAACTCTGCTGCAATTTTTATTACCCTCGCCTACTCACTTGGAACAGCTATTCCAATGCTTGCAATAACTTATGGCGGGAGAAGGCTCCTTCAAAAGGTGCCTTGGCTCCTGAGAAGCACTGCAAAAATTCAGAAGGTCTTTGGGGTCATTATGATTTTGACTGCTCTGGCGATATTCTTTAATTTAGATAGAGGTTTTCAGTCATTCATTTTAACAAAGTTTCCTCAATACGGCGTAGGTCTTACAAAAATAGAGGACAATAATCTGGTTGCAAAAGCACTAAAACAGCTTCGAGCACCGGACACAAATGAGAAGGATATGGGTAAGCCTATGAATGAGGTGTCTAATAATAACAATTACCCGCTCGCTCCGGAAATATTCTCTGGTGGTCAATGGTTTAACTCTGCTCCTTTGACAATCGCCTCACTTCGCGGGAAAGTTATTCTTGTCGATTTTTGGACGTATTCCTGCATTAACTGTATACGCACGTTGCCTTATCTTAAAAGTTGGCACGAAAAATATGAGGCTAAAGGACTAGTTGTTATTGGAGTTCATTCTCCAGAATTTGAATTTGAAAAAGATGCCAAAAATGTGCAATCAGCTATCGCCGACTTTGAGCTGAAATACCCAATAGTACAAGACAATAATTTTGATACATGGAAGGCTTACCAAAATCAATACTGGCCGGCAAAATACCTTATCGATAAGTATGGGAAAGTAAGATATACCCATTTTGGTGAGGGTGAATATGATACTACCGAGGCTATGATTCAAAAACTATTAAGTGAAAATGGAGAAAAGGTTAGCGATAAAATAGAAAACGCTGATTATAGCGTTGAGGCGGTAACGCCAGAGTTATATTTAGGATACGAGCGGGTTGAGTATCTTGCATCTCCTGAAAAAATTGAGAAGGATAAACCTGCTGTGTATTCTTTGCCACAAGACTTACTCCTCAACTACTTCGCTTTTACTGGTGAGTTAAGTATTCAAGCACAGAACATAAATCCCTCCCAAAACGCAACGCTTACCCTTCATTTTGCTTCAAAAGATGTCTACTTGGTAATGAGACCAGCTCATGGGGTAAAAGGTATGGTAAGAGTTTTTTTGGATGGCAGCTTAGTAAATGGGGAGAGCGCTGGTGAGGATGTAGCAAATGGGGTTGTACATGTTACCTCAGATAGGTTGTACAAACTTATCAAGCTTGAAAAAGCCGGTGAGTATACTTTAAAGTTGCAATTTATGGATAGTAATATCGAAGCTTTTGCCTTTACCTTTGGATAGATTGGTGTTAAGTTAAGAAAGGGTTTAGGGTTTAGTTTCAAATTAACTATACGCTCTACCTCTCCTAACTATACCCTCTTTTAATATTATATGTATTCTCAATCCCACAAAAGAACGCTCGTCAAAACACTTGGATACCGGCTCATCCTGCTTTTTTCCTACGGAATTATTACACATTGTGATAACAGGGTGGGTTGATTTGGCTGGGAACAAAAATTAAGAAGTAGGTGCTTCAAGGTTAAAGTACGTGGCTTTTGTTTTGCTCCAATAATCATCCTGACGACATAAATTTTTTGCATCTGCTGGGTTTTGAAGTAAAAACTTTACCGCTTCTTCCAAGAAGATTTCATTTTGGGAGCCCTTCACGAGGATAATTGCATTCTTTGGAATCTCTGCCTTTACATGCAATGCGAGCTGTAAGGCGCTTTTGAATGAATCTGCGACCATGAGGCTTGTTTTTTTACGCGAGGTCATGAGTTCCTTTACTGTTGGAATGACGTATTGGGCCGTAAGTGGTCCCACTGTGTAGAGGTAGTCAACAATTCCTGATAGTTTTTGTGCAACTTGTGTGTGCTCTGCCTCAGCTTGTTCTCCAAGTTCTCTCATATCTCCCATAATGAATATGACAGGTCTGTCTGTCTTGTCCTTCAATTTCTTAACTAAATCAAGAAAGGTAAGAACCGATGACTTTGAGGAATTGTAGGTAGAATCGATAATCATTGAGTCATTTATGCCTTCAAAAATGGATGCCCTACTCTTTGGGAGTTTGAAGTTTTTTTCAATTGATTCTTTAAGAAGCGTTATCCCAATATTCATATTAACGCACGCAGCAATGACAGCAGCAAGAGACTCTTGATAGGCCTGTGGAAGTAGGAATTGATTGAAGGAAAGTTCTAGCTCTTTTTCCCCTCGAGAGGTATTGACAGAAAACGTAAATTTACATTTTTTTGTTGTAACCTCATATCCTAAATAAATCACATCATTTTCTTTTCCTTTTCCAAAAGAGACGAGCTTGGTGTGGGTTTTTTTCTTTGAGAATTTTTCAATTTGTGAGGCAATGTGCAAGTCGTCTTTGTTGTATACCCCTATTTTGCAGTGTGAGGCGGTTATTATCTTTGTGTCTTCTCTTGCGATTTGCTCAAGGAGATATTCCGTTGGATTTTTCATCCGTTTTCCTTTTAAAAGTTTTGCGAATTGCATCGTGTGCGTAGCTGAAATATTAAGAGAAACTGCAAGGTCTGGTTTTACAATAGAAAGAAGATACCCCATATTTTTAGGTGGAAATGGGTCGTCAATTCCCATTTCTATAATTAGGTAGTCGACTTTTGCAAGGCTATGGAGGTGCGTAGGAGACTTTAGCATAACCTTGAGCCAATCCTTGGCTGTGTAGCCTTCAACCGTTAACCCAAGTATGCCAAGCGGTACTCCAGTTTCCGAGTTACCGGTAACAACTTTTGTTGTTTTGTGCTCTTTTAAGACCGCATGGAAGGCGTTTCTGGTAGATGATTTGCCTACAGATCCAGCAATTCCAATAATAAAGGGGCGATGTAAAAGGAGTGCTATTTTTGCAAAAAAACGTAAATAGAGCAGGATACCCCACACAAGATAAATTCTCATACCCTCATATTATACTCCATTGTCTGCAAGGGTACAGTTAAGATAGGGTTTAGGGGATAGTTTTTTGTTTTTAAACTAAGCACTATACCCTCTCCTAACTATACGCTGGAGTGCTATTGCTAATACCCAAGTGCTTTGGTATAATTTCCTTACTCGAAAAAAGAGAGTATGAACGGATAATCCTCCTACGAAAATTTTTCCAGAATATAATGCACGCAACTATTTTATTAAGAATCCCATTTACGAAAGGCGGTGAAAATTAATGACAAAATTATACATTGGTAATTTACCTTATGGTGCAACAGAAGATGACCTAAAACAATTGTTTGGGGAATTCGGAGTTGTCCTTTCTGTTTCTATCATCACTGATAGAGATTCAGGAAGAAGCAAGGGATTTGGATTTGTAGAAATGGAAGACGAAGCTGCAGCTAATGCATCTATCGAAAAACTTAACAAATCTACATTCCAAGAACGAATGATATTCGTCTCAATTGCTAGAGCACGTGAAGAAAGACCAGCTTCAGGAGGCTACGGCGGAGGCGGTGGAAGCTACAGTAATGACCGACGCAGTGGAGGTGGTGGAGGAGACTTCAAACGCCGAGATCGAAGGTAAATTACCCGCTTTAAAAAGCAAAAAAAATACCACAAAGAAGTAATAGTATTACGACCAAGTGGTATTTTTTTGTGGGAAAAGTGTTTTTTCGGTTTCTTAATTTGTACTATCTAAAACCCAAAACCCAAAGCCT
>CAZKYX010000049.1:0-2640 GCA_964557125.1 uncultured Gammaproteobacteria bacterium | reverse complement strand
TATGCCTGTTTTTTGCGGAGCTTTGCGACGTATACTATTTCTTGGATACTGCCATCAGCAGCTTCAAAATAGTTTTGTCCAGATACGCGTGCGTATTCCTGAACGTATTGAGAAAGTTCTTCTTTTGTATTCTTGATATCATCTTTTAATTCATTGAGCTTTACAACAACGTGGGATACATCCGGCCTTTTGAAAATTTCTTTCTTAGTTGCAGTCTTTATTCGAGATGCTTCTTTAGCGCGCTCAGCATGGTCTTTGTATGTGGAATCATTTTCAAGGACGCTATCAAGCATTTCCTTTTGATTTGCTAAATCTGCTTCAATTTTGTCAATTTCAGTGAGATTGCTATTGATAAGGTTGCCCAAATTTATCATAAGTTCTGCATCTGAAGATGCGCTTGTTGAAGTCTGTTCTTCCTGCCCATCAACAGTTACCTCCATTGCGGGTGGTGCAATAGGAGATTCTTCTGCAAATAGTTCGCCTTCTACAATTGTGTCTTTTGAGTCATCCATAGATTACTAATATATATTAACCCTTTGCATAAATGCAAGAGGGTGAATATCGAATGCTGAATTTAGAATATTGAGATACGATTTCTATCTTTCTAAGGCACGACCTTCTCTATATTCCATATTCTATATTCAATATTCCATATTCAAGATTCAACAACTGGAATTTTTCTCATTGACAAAGTTTCAAAATAACGATATAAAAAAGAAAGTTTTGGGCTACCTTTTTCCGAAGAAATTTTTCGGAGAATCTTGAGGCACAGGCCTCAATTCAACCCATTTCAGAGGCACAAAAATGCATTTGAGGTGGGTTGTTTTTCGGGAAAAAAAGAGTGATATTACTTTTGAAGTAAAAGCATAGTCCATGCGAATGGATGCCTCGCTTTTACAACTTTTAATCCGTGTTTTTTAGCAAACGCTTCAAAAGATTTAAATGTCCAGTGGTTAATGTGCTCAGGATGATTGCCAAACCGTTTTAAGTACTTTCCTCTGGCAAAGTTTGCCAATATAAAGAAAGGTTCATTTGGGACTGAAAGTATTAAATACTTCGAGGAAACTCTAACAAGTTCTTTCATAGCACGCTCTGGGTCATCAAGATGCTCAAGAACTTCAGTACACAAAACAACGTCAAACGAGTTATCTTTGTAGTCCATGTTATAGATGTCACCCTTTTTGATGTTAAGGGTTGGGTAAATTTTCTTGGCAATATCAACTGCTGTGGTGAGTGAGTCAATTCCTTCATTTGCCTGACCCAACTTTTTCTCTTCTAGCTTTTTGAGGGTAAAGCCTTCACCGCATCCAACATCAAGGATTTTTTTTGGCCTTAGGGGTTTTAGCACATTAAAAAAAGACTTGTAGAAATTATTGATAAGGACTTGTTGAATGGGGTTTTTGTTAATGTGTTTTTGGTAATTGCTTGTTTGCATAGAGTAATTATCGGGTACCGGAAAACGATTTGCAACAGGGCAATTTCTATTTTTCCTGATATATCAGCATCTTCTGATTTTTGATTTTTGATTACTGATTTCTGAGCACTGTTTTAGACGAAGTCGCAAGCATTGCTTATTGTTTATTGTTCCTTGAATCGATCAGTTATGTTTCAATATACTGTAAGTCACCTACCTATGAAGTTGTTGGGTAAACTACTATTCTGGCTTATTATCTCAGTTGGGGTTATCTACGGAGCACTCTTTTCATACTCACTTATTTCAGACGCGCAAGTGAAAGGAATTGCAACAATACTCTCACCCCTACCCTCCCTACTTGTTGACACAGTTGTGAAAGATCATAATGCTTCCTATGCATTTTGGTTTCCAAGCGAAAAAAAGAGAGATACAAAACTAAAAAAGCTTGATGTTACTGCAAAAAGTGCCATTTCGTATGAATTGAATACTGACACCATACTCTATAATAAAGATTCAGATGAAAAGCTTCCAATAGCCTCACTCACAAAGGTAATGACTGCAATTGTGACTCTTGAAACCATGGACTTGGATAAGCAAGTTACGGTAAGTGAGCACGCAGCAACGATAGGGGAAAATGCGATGGGACTTTCTACTGGTGAAAGTCTTACCGTAGAAGAATTGCTGTACGGACTTATTTTGCATTCAGGAAATGATGCAGCAGAAGTGTTGGCTGAGGAAAGTCCGTACGGAAGAGATGAATTTGTTTTTATCATGAACAAAAAGGCAGAAAGTCTTGGACTTTCAAATACTCGATTTAGTAATGCAAGCGGCCTTGAGGGCGATGGAAGGCAATATAGCACGGTTAAGGACTTACTTACTCTGACTCGCTATGCGCTTACCTTCCCAGAATTTGCCAAGATAGCAGCTACGTATGAGTATGAAATTCCTGCAACGAGTACTCATAAGTATTTTTTACTTTACAATCAAACGAATTTACTTACTACCTATCCTGGTGTTAAGGGCGTAAAGACTGGCTATACGGAAGAGGCAGGGCTTTGCCTTATTACTTATCTAGAGTACAAAGGACATAGAATTGTCGCAGTATTGCTGAATAGCGAAAACAGGAGGCAGGATATGAAGGAGATGTTGGATTACAGCTTGAAAAGTTTGGGTGAGGTGCCACCGGCACATAATTAGGTTGTAGGTTTCGGGTTGCAGGTTTTAGG
>CAZKYX010000048.1:0-6877 GCA_964557125.1 uncultured Gammaproteobacteria bacterium | reverse complement strand
AGGAATGATATCTTTGATATTCTTCCTCGCTTTTAGCAGGTAAAAGCCGAAGATTTCGTATTTCCTCGCGATCGGAAAGTAATGAGGCAAAATCAGGGTAAAGACTTGGATGAATAACTCGAGGTCTCTCAAACTCTGTTTTTTCGATGATTTCCTTAGGTGTCATAAGACTTTTGAGGCTGTTTATAAGTTGAGCCGTTGGAGTAATAGCTTCAACTTGAGCCTGTGTAATTCTTAAAAAATTAGTATCTTTTTGCGCCCAATTTGGCTGGTTTTCGATGTTTCCCATAGTGTGGAGGCATTATACCAGAATTAGGCACAAAAATACACTAATTAGTATCCTATAGCACTTGATTTTAGGCCATTTTTGGTGTATAATACTCGATACCAAAATTAGCCTCAAGAAAAAGCATTTTGAGGTCAGTTTTAGCCCGTCTATACAGACGAGGCAGGCACATTTACAATTCGACCAAACAAAAGGGGGGACATTCATGTCACTTTGCGTAGGCCTATTCGGTACATGCGGAGGGAGCACATGGCGTGATCCCTTCAAGAAAAAGTACGACGAATTAGGTATCGAATATTTCGAGCCTCAAAAAGACGACTGGAAACCCGAGGACGCTCTAACTGAAGCACAGCATATGGCTCGCGATGAAGTGCTGCTTGTAGCAGTAACCATTGACTCATATTCGCTTGGCTCACTTACTGAGCTGGGATTTCAAATCCTGGATGCAGCAAGAATTGATGTCCGGCGGGACGTTTTGGTTTACCTCGAGACGAATCTCGATTGTGGACTTGACGACCCAAAACTCCGAGACGAATCAATCAGAACCCGAGCCCTTGCCTATTCTCATCTGAGAGAGCAGAGGCTTGACAACCTTTACCTTGTTGATTCTCTCGAGCTAATGCTCGAGGTGAGTCTCAAACTCATTCAAATCGCTCGCATCCGCGAGTCCATTGCGGGGTACAATCCCCACAGAAAGGTTGAAAAGAAATGAAGTGGAATCTTCCAGCTCCTGAGTTTTATTCTCCGAACAATGCGGAGAATCCGGCATATTATCGTGAAATCGGATTGCCCGGACCAAGCTCACCGTTCCCGCGCTTGATTGATCTCGCAGAGATCTATCGCATGAAGCATCGGGTACCTGTTGTAAACCTTGAAGACCCCGAGATCGTATTGACTCTTGTCGACATGAACCGTGACTTCTGTGACCCCAATGGGTCGCTTGCGGTTGCAGGCGCCATGAGTGATCAAAGAAGGCAGGTAGAGTTTATCTACCGTCACATGCGTTACTTGAAGCAGATTATCCTTACGGCCGATTCGCATCCAACAACCATGGTGACGACACCGCATTTTCTCATCGACAGCAACGGAAATCATCCTGAGCCTAAAGTCACGACGTTTGAGGAATCTGACTTCGTAAAAGGCAAATGGCGGGTCAATCCGACGATTGTTTCGATGCTGCCCGGTGGGTATACTGAGGAGTTCATCAACGAATTTCTTGCATACTACTGCCAAAAGCTTGTCGAGCTTGAGAGACCCCAGCTTCGGACATGGCCAGAGCACTGTAGAACCGCAACTCGTGGGCAAAGCCTTATGGGTGTGCTCGATGAAGCAGTGATGTTCCATGAGTACGTCAGGGGTACTATCAACCCCGTCATCACAAAGGGAGAAAGTCCATATCTCGAGTGCTTCTCAGCACTTGGGCCGGACATTTTAACTTTTCATGATGGAACGCCTATTCCACTTGCTCAGGAAAACAGGCGGCTTCTCGATAACATCTTTCTTGCTGAGGCATGGATTGTGGGAGGGCAGGCAAGCACTCATTGTGTACCTGCAACAGTACTTCGGGTACTTGAGAAGCAGCCATGGCTTGCAAAAGCCACGTACTATCTCGAAGATGCAATGTCTCCAGTTGAGGGGCTTGAATTTTTGGCTGATGAAGCCAAGGTCAAGCTTTCCGCATTGGGGGTTCATTTCGTCAAGACAACCGATCCGATCGAAAACTGGCCAGGCATCATGCCGGAGCTGGTAGCAGAGATGGATCAAAAATCCTGACCGTTTGGTCGAAACAATTGGAGGGTACCATACGGTGCCCTCCTCCTTTTTTTACTTTGAGTTCGAGTACATTTCAAAAGTGCACTCAAACTTGCCGTAAAAAGCAATTAATTAACTAGCACATTTACAATTGGAGGAACATTACAGTGTCCAATCTTATCAAGATCGGTTTTGCGTCAATTGATACGCATGTCGGCAACTTCACGCAAAATCGTGAGAAGGTTCTGGCAATGGCAATCAAGATGGCAAAGGAAAACTGCACCATTGCAGTTTTCCAAGAACAAGTCTTTTCAGGATACCCCTCAGAAGACCTCGTTCTCTTTCCCCTCTTTGTTGAAGAACAGCTGAAAGCGTTTCAGCAATTTGCCACAGCAACACACCAGATCAATGGTGCCTTCGACCCTGTTTTTGTCGTGGGAGTAACAATTCCACACAGAGGACAGGTTTTCAATTGCGCAGCGTGCATCTATAAGGGAGAAATTCTTGGGTTTGTACCCAAAGAAAAACTTCCCAACGATGGTATTTTTCATGAGGTGAGAACTTTTAGTCCCGGAATTGCGGGATACTATCAGCTCATCCAGCCATTTCAAAACTCGCCTTTACAAAAGGAAATTCCCTTTGGGGATTTAGTCTTTGACTTTCCTTTTGGAACACTTTCAATCGAAGTCTGTGAAGATATTTGGTCCTCAAATGGACCGATGTCCCGGCGCGGATTTGAATCTGATATCGTTGCCAATATCTCTGCCTCTCCTTTCAGAGCAGGTGTTCTTAACACCCGCCGAGAAATGATTGCAACCAGAGCCTCAGACAACAACGTCGTTCTTGTCTATACCAATCAGTATGGTGGACAAGATGCGGACGCATTTGATGGAGGAGGCTTTATTTACCAAAACGGTAGGCTTATCATTGAGGGAAAAAGGTGGTGTGAAGGGTTTAGCGCAAGTGTCGTTGATCTCAACACCACAAAGCGAAATAAAGGCGAACGGACAACATGGCGACGTGACTGGGTTAACTTTGTAGCATCAAGCATGCCCAAACCTCATCATGTAAAAGTTGATTACTGGGACAGTGCAGCAGTTAGCATGCTTCCTGCTCCTCAATCTAACGCAGGAAATCCGTTTATTCCATCAGAAATGGCAGCAGTGCCTCCACACATTGAGTATTACAACGATGTGTTGATGGCAATGCAGACCGGACTTGCTGGTTACTTTGAGAAAAGTGGAGCGTTTGAAAGAATCGGAATAGCCCTTTCGGGCGGTAACGATTCTTATCTGACCCTACTTGTCTCTTGGCTTTTCGCCAAAGATTATGTCAAACGAAAGTATGCAGAACTTTCGGAATGGGAGCAGGAAGAAAAGATTAAGGATTTCATCCATTGCTTCTCAATGCCGACTCGTTACAACTCAGACGATACCAAAAATATCGCAAAACTTGCCGCAAAAGAAATGCGTGTGACCTTTGTCGAAGAATCGATAGAGGATGCATTCAATCTTGAGTTGGCAGTTCAGGAAAAACTGAAAGGAGAGGCTCTTAGCTCTCTTGCCAAGCAAAACATCCAGCCCCGTATTCGCGGGATGCGGATGTGGAACTGGACAAGCGAAGCAAAAGCACTCTTTTTGCATACCGGCAACATGTCAGAAAACGCAGTGGGATATACCACCATTGGTGGTGATATGGAAGGCGGATATTCACTTATCGGAAATCTTCCGAAAAGTGTAATTCTACGTCTTCTGAAACATCTCCATTCAAGCGGGTATGAGTTTGAGAGTCTTCAAAAACTTCTCGAAACTGAAGCTTCGGCAGAACTTGAGCCCAACCAGGAAGATGAAAAGGATCTCATGCCCTTTGATGTGCTTGATACCCTTCTTGATCTTCTCATTGGTGAAAAAAAGGGACCGTACGACATGTATGTATCGGTTCGTAGTAAATACTCCGATGATGAGCTTTTAAAGCTTGCATCGTGGTACAAAAAAGGCGACCTCAAGGCGTGGACAAAACGCTTTGTGACACTGTATTTCCGTTCAACTTTCAAGCGTGTTCAGATGCCCCAAGCGGTGCATCAGGGACGCATTGACCTTGACCGCGAACGTTCCCTCCACCTTCCTGTAGTTATGTCTCCGGACTGGTACAAGAGGGATTTTGCAAAAATCGACGCTGAGCCCGACTAGCAAGGGTTTTATCATCGATTTTTGAAATACAAAACCGTCCCACCCCGCTTAGCGGGGTGGGGCACCAACTTTAATTTGACTTAAGGTTCATAAAAGTGAATCTCAAGTTGGATTCAAGTAAAAACCAACTTTCTCCCCGTACGCATGGGGTTAAAATAAAGTACATTAACAATAAGGAGATTAGAAAATGCCGATTATTACATCGCGTCTGGACCTTGATTTTTACAAGCCAACGATGGGCCAATTCATATTCCATCGTTACTCTGACGTTGACACTACATTCGGCTTTAAAAACCGAACAAAGGATGTAAAGCTTGGCCAAATCATTCCCATTTCCGATCTCAGAGATGAGCTCGACTATGTGGCAGATTTGGAGTTTCAAGCAGACGAACTTGTCTACCTTTCTGGTTTGAAGACAGTAGAGGATAAGCCTTTCTTCAAGGAAGACTTCCTCGAATTTCTCTCAAAACTCAAGTTGGGCGGTTACGATCTTGGTGTCACGAATGACGGTCAATTAGACCTTTCCTTTACGGGAAGGTGGCACACAAAAACGTATTGGGAAACCATGTCCCTTTCAATCGTCAACGAACTTTATTACAAGCAGATTGTGCCAGACTTGTCCGAAGCAGAAGCTGAAGGCAATAGGCGGCTTGACAGAAAAATAGAGATCCTCAAGCAACATCCCGGAATCCGCATTATGGAATTCGGGACTCGCAGACGGTTTTCGGGAGCTTGGCAGGAGCATGTACTTAGGCGACTTTTGAGTGAAATTCCCTCACAGGTCACCGGTACCTCCAACGTCAAGCTTGCGATGCAGCTTGGAATTCCGCCGAGGGGCACAATGGCTCATGAACTTTTCATGGTCATCGCAGCCCTTTTGAGTGTGACCCGAACAACGCTTCGAATGTCACACAACATTGTTCTTCAGCAGTGGTGGGACGAATACGGCGAACCGCTTTCAGTGGCTCTTACCGATACATTCGGCACCGACTTCTTCTTCAAGGACATGACGGCAGAACAAGCCATCAAGTGGCTTGGGCTTAGGCACGACTCAGGTCCTGCTGAAGTATTCGGCGAGAAAGCAGAAGCTTTCTACCGGAAATTCAATATTGATCCGAAGACCAAGCAGCTCGTTTTCAGCGACGGACTCGATATCGATGACATCGTTGACCTCTGGACTCGTTTTGGTGAGACCTTTAAGGTAGTTATTATGGGTTGGGGAACCAACCTGACTAACGACCTAGGTTTTGGAGCTCTTTCGCTGATTGTGAAAGCAATCATTGCGATGGGCAAGATGACCGTCAAGCTTTCCGATAATCTTGCCAAGGCGCAAGGACCTGAAGAGGAAATCGGATTGTACAAAGAAGTCTTCGGGCACACAGTTACATCGTTTGAAAAAACGGTGTACTAATCTCCTTTTTCTTTTGGCTCCGGCGGGGTAACACCCACCGGAGCCATCCATCCATACGCATTCTGTAATCTTCCCCACAACATCTATGTAGCAATTGCTACATACACCATATTTTCTTCCTGTTAATCTTTATCTTGTTATGTCACAAGAACGAAACGCAACACTATATATTCCAGAAACTGATTTTATTGAAAACACAAAAAAACCCGAAAAACTTTTGAAGGGTAGAATCGCTGTTGTTACCGGTGGCAGTCGGGACATTGGTGCCGGACTTGTTAAAGAACTTGCCAAAGAAGGCGTTTTTGTAATATCAACATTTCGCGATAAAGCAAAACGAGCAGATAAAGTTGCTCAAGAAGTTGAAGAGAATGGTGGAGAAGTGCAATTTCTTCAAACAGACATTTCAACACCAGTTGGCAGAGGCGAATTATTTAAAAATTCGGTTTTGTCTTTTGGGAATATAGATTACTTAATTCTTAACACTTCTGGAAACACAGAAGAAGTAAATAGAATTGCATCTGAAGATTTGGTAGATAAGTTCTTGCCATACATAAATGATGGAGGAGCTGTTGTAAGACTTCAAAGTGTTCCAGGGCATTTCGATCCTCAGTTAAGAGGACAAGGAAAAATGATTTCTCTTTATGATGATGTAGCAAAATATAAATATGAAGACACAAAGGCGCTTCGTAAAAAAGAGAACGAATATGCAAAGAAAAATGTTAAATTTATAGAACTCACACCCCCTGTTGTACTGGATACTTCCAATATGGCTCTTTTCAATCGTGTTGCTCTTCAAGAAAGTAACAAAACAAGAAACGCTGAGGAAATGCATAACGAAATTTCTGACAAATTAGGATTGCCTAGAGTTGTTCCCATAGAAGAGGTTGGAAAAAAGCTCATAGAACTTTTAACGAATGAAAAAATAAAAAGTGGACATACAGAATTTTTTAATGGAGTTGAAGACTGTCAGACTGCTCTTGAGTCTTGGTATGGAACAAATCAAGTATATATAAATACGTATGAGAGAATTACTGAAAGAAGTGGCTATGGATACGCCCTTGTCTCAAAAGAACAAACCCAAAGAACCGAGGATAAAGCAATGATAGACAGAGTTCTTGTAAACAGCGGCGGAATACGGGGATATGTAGAAATAACTGCAGAGCATGCAGCCGGACATTTTAATCCAGAGAGTAATCTTCCACAAATATTGCCAGGGCATAAGCAAATAAGAAGTGCTAT
>CAZKYX010000047.1:0-6880 GCA_964557125.1 uncultured Gammaproteobacteria bacterium | reverse complement strand
GCTTGTTCTGCTGCAAAAATATTTTTCTTGTCATACAGTTGGACTATCTTTAAATACTTCAGTCGAGAGAAAAAATTGTTAATGTCGCCGGATGAAAGTAATGCTTGCCATGCGTCAATACTCCCTACCCTATATACTCCAACAGCTCTTCCAACAAATGCCTTCGATGTTTTATCTATATCAGTTTCAAGTCCGGAAATTTTTCCTTTTGTAATTTCAATATCGCCCTTCAGACTTTTTATTTTTTCCTGCGCATCTGCAATTTTTAATTCTGATAGGGCTATTTGATTGTCAGCAATTTTTATTTGAGATGACAATGATTTTTCCTGAGATTGGAGTTCTCCAATTTTTCCTTGAAGTTCTTGAATTTGTTTTTGTAAATCACTTTGACTTGGACCAGAAGGACTTGGTGTTGGAGTAGCAGTAGCTTCTTGCGCTGCCGTTTTTTCTACTGGAAAAAACAAGAAAATAGAAACCAATAAGAGTAAAAATAAAAATGTTGATAGTTTTTGCATGAAAACCTGAGTTTTCTCTATTTGAGATAGCGTAACACTGCAAGAAAGCTAGAAAAAGCTCCTAATATGATTGCCGAAACAAGCATACCAGCCAAAACCTCAAGCATTATGAGAGGTTCAATCGGTAGTGCCGGAACACCCTTTAAAAAGCCCTGAAGACTCGGCCCTGCGTAGAATTGAAGAACGCTATAGGAAATTCCCCAACCCAAAAGAGCGCCAACAATACCATAGAACATTCCCTCAAGAAGAAAAGGCGTTCTTATAAACCAATTTGAAGCACCGATTAGTTTCATTATCTCAATCTCCTCTCTTCTCACAGTAATTTTAATTCCAATGATGGTCAGGATAACAAAAACCGATACCAAAAGCAGAACGCCTATTACAGCAAGTCCAATCTTTCTTAAAGCACTTGTCCATTTTACTAACGTATCAACGATGTCTTGTTGAAAAACTACCTCCTCAACCATTGGTGAGCTCTTTGAAATTTTTGCAAGATCTGCCATATCATTTACGTCGTGTGCCTGTACATCAAGCGATGCTGGCAATATGTCTGAGGTCACAAGGTCAAGAAGCAAGGGGTCTTCTTTATTTTGTTCTTTATAAATAGTCAGAGCTTCTTCTTTGGAAACAAATTTTATGGTTGATGACTTGCCAGTATCTTCGAGTTGCTTACGCAGAGTCTCGATATCATCCCTTGACGCTTCATCTTTAAAAAAGATACTCAGTTGAGGCCTGCTCTCAAAGTAATCAATCATTCTTACCGAAATAATGGTGAGAATTGCAAAAAAAGCTATAGAAAGAAAAGTCAACGTCATAATAAGCGTTGCAGCAATTGCCTGATAGGGAGAACGGCGTATGTATTTTGCGACAGTTTTTAAATGCATATATTTTATAAAGGTTTAAATTCGAAATTCTAAATTCGAAATTCGAAACTATCTTGTTAGTCCTTCTTCACAAGTGACTCGAGTGTCACAGTTTCTTTATTATCTGGTTCTGCTTTTTTTTCCTCATGTGCTTCCTTTGGGTGCTTTGCAGCGCTCGGTTTGTCATGCTTTACCTTTCCTTTTTCAAGAGTTATTGTTCTTTTTTTTGAGTTATCAATTATTCTATCATTGTGGGTTGCCATAAATATCGTGGTACCGCGTTTGTTGATGCTCTCAAGTAAATCCAATATCTGAAGTGATGTAGCCAAATCTAGATTTCCGGTTGGCTCATCCGCAAGAATCACTTCAGGATCAAAAACTAAAGCACGCGCAATTGCCACTCTTTGCCTTTCTCCTCCTGAAAGCTGTAATGGAAATTTATCTTGCTTATCTACCAAACCGACACTTAATAGCACCTCCTCGGCTTTTCTTCTTGCTTCAGAATCGCTCACGCCTGAGAATTGCATTGGCAACATGACATTTTCAGCAACTGTTCTATCAAGAAGTAATTTCAAATCTTGGAAAATAACTCCAACACTTCTTCTCAGTTCTCGAATTTTTTTCTTTGGAAGCTTAACAACATCAATTTCACCGATTGAAATATTACCGTCTGTTGGAAGTAAATCGCGAATTATAAGCCTAAAAATGGTTGTTTTTCCACTACCCGTTGGGCCAACCAAAAAAACGAAGTCTCCTTTATCAATAGAGAAAGATACCCCGTCTAGGGCAGATTCATTGAGGTACTTTTTCGTTACATCGAAAAACTTTATCATTGCGATACATTGAAATAGTTATAAATAAATTTAACGCTATAGGACCTCTAATTTACCAACGTCCATAAGCCAACCGGCTTTTTGCGCTGTTTGCGTAGAACCCCAAACCTTTACTTTTTTATCGATGAAAAGAGACAAATCAACGGATGATGATGTCATGTATACATTTTGCGAAACCCCACCCGGACGCTCTAAATGATATTCCCCTTCTCCTTCAATTCCGCCTGCTTTAAGTACACCTTCTGCACTATCAGGAAAGGCTTTTGCATCATCAACTCCTGCTTTAAACCCCTTCTTAATTGCCCCATCAGAGGCGCTTCCCTCCCCGTATTTCTTAACAACTGCTCCAGGTCCTTTACCACTTGCCGCAGAGGCTATATATCCTGTGCCAATTCCAAGCAACACTACAACTACCATAATAATGATTGGCAACTTTGATTTTGACTTTTTTTCTTCTTGCATATCAGGCATTTTATGGACTATTTCGTCCTTTTGAACTGGTTTTTTATGTATTTCCTTTTCCTCCACTGATTCTAGTAAAGCATATTTTGCTCATTTTTACAAACCTTCTCCTACCCTAACTCCTTTAGCTCAGCTTCAATGAATATATCAATATCACCATCAAGTACCGCTTCTGTATTTGATGTTTCGACTTGAGTCCTTACGTCTTTAACCATTTTATATGGATGAAGCACATAATTTCTAATCTGATTTCCCCATGAAGCCATCTTATACTCACCTTTCATTCGTGCCTCTTCAGCCCTTCTTTTTTCTTCTTCAAGAGCAAGCAATTTTGCTTTCAAGATTTTCAGAGCATAGTCTCTATTTTGGGCTTGATATCGCTCGGTTTGGTTTGTAACTATTATGCCAGTGGGTTTGTGCTTTAACCTCACTGCACTTGAAACTTTTTGAACATTTTGCCCCCCATGAGAAGATGCTCTATAAAAATCCCATTCTAAATCATCTTCTGAAATAACAATGGGAGTTTCTTCTTCTGTTTGAGGCAACACCTCAACGAGTGCAAATGAGGTTTGACGAAGACTATTTGCATTGAATGGCGAAAGTCTTACAAGGCGATGAGTTCCCGTTTCCCTCCTTAAATAACCATATGCAAACTCCCCTTCTACAAGAAAATTTACATTCTTTATTCCAGCTTCCTCGCCACTGGTCTCATCAATCACTTCGGCCTTCCATCCTCTTCTTTCAAAAAATCTTTGATACATACGAGAAAGCATTGAGGCCCAATCCATAGCATCAACCCCACCTTGTCCTGCGTGAATAGTAAGAATTGCATTAGCCTTGTCATACGGGCCAGCAAGATACAGATACATCTCAATATCTTTTAAAGGTTCTGCAAGTTCTTCAATTTTATTCTCTTCTAATAACTGCTGAATTTTTTCATAACTTTCAATTTCCTTTCCCAACAATGCCATTTCTTGCATTATTTTGGCTGCTTTTTGGTTATCCTTCCAAAAATCAGGATTGGCAGACGTGAGTTCTATTTCTGAAAACTTCTTTCTTTTTTCAACGATATTTAATTTTTCGAGAACTATTTCAGCTCGTTTCTTAAGTTCATCCATGCTTGAAATTGTAACAGAGGCAGAACAGTAAGTAAATTTACTTAAAAGAGCGAAATGATAAGAGCAAGTGAGGAAATGCCCATGATAAGTGCAATAATCCAACCCATTATATTGGAAAAAGGTGAATTGGTGTAATTCCCCATAATTTTTTTGTTGTTACAAATGAGAAGTATTATCACCATAAGTATTGGCGAGATAATTCCATTAAGGACTGCCGTATAGTAAAGCATTTGGAAAGGTTTTATGGGGGTGAAATTCACGACAACACCAATTACAGTTGCAAAGGCTATAACTCCATAAAATCCATGAGCCTTACTGAACTTCTTTGATAGTCCCGCTCTCCATCCAATTGCTTCTGATAAAGCGTAAGACGCTGAGCCTGCGAGTATTGGCACTGCCAAAAAACCACTCCCTATAATTCCAACAGCAAACAATAAAAATGCAAAATTTCCGGCCAATGGCTGCAGGGCTTTTGCAGCATCAGTGGCTGTTTCTATATTTGATATCCCATTTAGATGAAGCGTTGAAGCGGTTGTCGCAATGATAAAAAACATTATAAGGTTAGACAAAAGCATCCCGATAACCGTATCTTTTCTCATCTTCTTTATACTTCTTATATTGAGTGCAGGCTTTCCTCTCCCAATCGCTGATATTTTTCCTGCCTCTATTTCTTCTTCGACTTCCTCATCAGCTTGCCAGAAGAAAAGGTATGGCGAAATAGTAGTACCTAAAATAGCAACAATATTCATAAGATACGCTTTGCTGAAAGAAAACGAAGGTAGAAATGTTGCTGTCAAAATTGCAGTCCAATCTTGCTTAACTACAAAAAGCGTAACTACATAAGCTAAAAGCGAGAGAGTTAAGTACTTAAGTACTTTTGAGTAGGCTGGATAAGAAACAAAAACCTGCACAACAAGGGATAGAGCAACCATGATAATTAGCCATAAAGCAAATGGGAGATTGACAAGCATCTGGGCTGAGGAGGCCATAGCACCAAGATTTGCCCCTATATTAATAGTGTTTGCAATAAAAAGAAGAAGTACTGAAAAATACAAAAGTTTTGGTGAGTAATGTTTTCTTATAACCCCAGAAATTCCATTACCGGTTACAAGTCCGATTCTTCCACACATCTCCTGCACAACAGTCATAAATGGAAATGAAAAAACAGCAGTCCACAACTGTTGATATCCAAACTGTGCACCAGTTTGGGAATATGTCGCAATTCCTGAAGGGTCGTCGTCAGATGCTCCGGTTATAAATCCTGGGCCTAACATTTTAAAGAATTTCTTTGCTTTTTCCTTGGTTTTTTGTAATGTTTCTTTCATCCTACTTACACACTGCACTGCATACTATATCTTTCGCACTTCTGCTTGATGTTGTCAATTCCTGCAAATCTTTGATAATTTTTTCAATTTGTGGTTGGGATTTTACTATGTCATTTGTATCAATGTGTTCTAAAGATTTTTGAGCATCCTCGATAATTGTATTTACCTTATCCTTTGATGGAATTTCAATTTGAGGTTTGTCCTTTTTTTCATTAACCTCTTCACTATTAGTAGAGTAACTTTTTAGAGAAAAATAATAGAAAAGAGAAGCCGCTGCTAAAAAAACCAAAACAATCGCTATACCAATGCGTTTTAAGCTCCATTTAGCTACAACTTCTTTAACCTTCTCATCTATTTCTTCGTCTTCCTTCTCGTGTCTTCTTCGTCTGGTCATACCTAATTATGTGAATATTTTACTAAATTAGTCAATTCGGGTAATATAGAGGTATATGGATATTAAGACACTCCAAGAAACAATCAAAAATCTCAATGATAAGACTACTCCTCATTACAAGTTGTACACTCAAAAAGAGAAAGCAATTCTCACAAAAACAGTAAAACTTAATGAAGAAGTTGGCGAGCTCTGCAATGACATTTTGGGAATATTAAGACTTCAAAGAAAAGCAAAGCTTGATAAATTTGACAAAAGAAACATCTATCAAGAATTTGCAGATGTCATTATTACAACTATGCAATTGGCAAGTGTTGCAGGAGTTGATTTAGAACGCGCTATTCTTGATAAATTACAGACAATTGAGAAAAGACACAATCAAGAAGCAGCAGAAGAAAAAGAGGAGAAATGATCTTAAGATACATTTACACCATATTTTTGGCAGTTCTTATTGTTACCTTTGTCGGAGTGGGAATTGCTGCTTTTTATCCTGCACCTAAGTCTCCTGAATATCCTATTGAAACCGCTCCCGTTGCGTATGAAATTGATAAAGCACCTACTGAGTCGGCAGAAATGCGGCAAAAGCGAATTAATTACGAAAAAGAGTCACGCGATTTTCAAAAGGTAAGTGAGAAATATAACAAAGATGTTTCAACTATCTCTGTTGCAGCATCCCTTATTGTTCTTGTTCTAAGTATTACATTGCTTAGTAAAATTCTATTTATTTCTGATGGACTATTACTAGGTGGAGTATTTACTCTTATTTACTCAATTATACGCGGGTTTGGTACTGGGGACGAAAAATTCCGATTTGTAGTTGTCACCATTGGGCTTGTTGTTGCAATATTTTTGGGTTATTGGAGATTTGTACGTACAGAAAAAAACACGAAGAAAAAGAAATAGTTTCCCTACTTTACGATACCTGTTAACTTCTTAAAATCTTCTTCAAAAGTCTTTCTCATTTTCAAAAATCGTATGGCAGCAGCCGGATGGACTGTAATAAAATAAGTCCTGCCTTGGTCTTTAATTATCTCTCCATGACGCAGTACAACTGAAATATTTTGTTTTAAAACAGCAAGTGCAGCAACGCGCCCCAACAAAACTATAACTTTAGGATTAATAATTTCTACCTGCTCATCAAAATGAGTTCTTCCATGTTCTACATCGCTCGGTTTTGGAGTAATATAGTCGGGCAAATATTTCACAGGGGAAGTGATAAAAACATTTTCTTCTAAAAGCCCTACTTCATTAATCATTTTTCGCAATAACTTTCCAGAACGTCCTATAAAAGGCCTACCGGTTGCAGCCTCAGTTCTACCGGGTGCTTCACCTACAAACATAACCTGTGCATCTGCATTTCCCTCCCCAGGAAC
>CAZKYX010000046.1:0-7147 GCA_964557125.1 uncultured Gammaproteobacteria bacterium | reverse complement strand
AACGGCAGCAGTAACTATAACTGTTCTATGGTAGCGAAGTTCCTTGTCGGGTGAGCGAAGAGCAAGCCCTTACTGGCTGAAAACGGTGGAGTCCGACCGCGTTGCATTCACAAGGAGTGCGAAAAAGCGAGGATAATACCGTGGGAAGTCGTTCCGATTTATCGGAATTGACCCCGTAACGACTTGATTCATTGTTGAATCAGAGGCATAATTTAAATACATGCCTAAAACGCCAGCATTTAAGAGAGATATTATCGGTTATTATCTTTCGGGATATACCGATGGAGAAGGAAGTTTTTGCATATCCTTTTCTCCTAGACCAAAACTTTTAACTTCACTTGAAGTTCGACCAAGTTTTTCAGTTTCACAAAATAATGATAGAGCAGAAGTTCTTTCGTTATTTAAAGAATTTTTACAATGTGGAACTATTAGAAAAAACTCAAGTGATCGAACATTTAAATTTGAAGTCAGAAGTATAAAAGATTTGATAAATAAAGTGATTCCATACTTTGAAAAGTATCCATTACTTTCCTCTAAGAGGAAAGATTTTGAGACGTTTAAATACATATGCCAAATGGTATATGAACGGAAACATCTAAAAAAAGATACATTAAAAGAAATGGTTGAACTTTCATATCAAATGAATGGTTTTGGAGCAAGAAGATATAAAAAAGAACTGCTTTTATCCTCTATTAAATGAAGATATAGTCTGTGCCCTGATGGAAATCGGGGAGTATCATGGAGTTCCGACCCGCACGAATGGTAGAACGACCGAATAACTGTCTTGAACATTTACACGGCGAAATTGAGATGGCTGTGAAGACGCGGCCTGGTTGTCCTTGGACAAAAAGACCCCGGGAGCTTTACTGTAGTTTGGCATTTGCAAGTTTTTTCTAACTGTCGAGAATAGGAGGGAGCCTCACGGCAACAGTGGAATACCTCTCTTTGGAAAGAGCAAGCATTACTTCTATACCGCATAAAAATTCGGTAGAAGGACATTGTCTGATGGGCAGTTTGACTGGGGAGGTCGCCTCCTAAATGGCAACGGAGGTGTACAAAGGTTGGCTTAGCGCGGACGGAAATCGCGCTGTATCTATATTGGGATAAGCCAGCTTGACTGCGAGACATACACGTCGAGCAGGTGCGAAAGCAGGTCAAAGTGATCCTGCGATCCTTAGTGGTAAGGACGTAGCTTATCGGATAAAAGCTACCCCGGGGATAACAGGCTGATCGCTCCCAAGCGTCCATAGCGACGGGGCGGTTTGGCACCTCGATGTCGGCTCATCCTAGCGCGGAGGTGGAGAAGCTTCCAAGCGTCTGGCTGTTCGCCAGTTAAAAGGGTACGCGAGCTGGGTTAAGAGCGTCGTGAGACAGCTGATACCGTTAAACATTTCGGTATGACATAGAACTGTCTCTTTCTTTAGACGTTTATATAACATCGAATATACTGTTATTTTTTAATTAGGTCTTTTTGTAAAATTTAGAGTAAGCGGAGCTTTGCTTCGTTTAAGAATAGAGAAATATAAATCTGGCTATATGCTGGAAAACCTTGTTAATGTTATTCTACTAGTATAGTATTTATATACTAGTAACAATGAATAACCATCCACTATGCTTAGTGGAGCAAGATGATCAGCAGGAAAGACTAGGTTCATATGATTGTTAATGATGATTACATAGTTGGTTTTGTTGAAGGTGAAGGGATGTTCTATATAGGAATTGTTCCATCACGCGAAACTAAAACGGGCTGGCAAGTGATATATTTTTTCAAGGTATCTCAAAATCCAGTTGGTCGTGATGTGCTATTAGCACTAAAAGATCGATTTGGATGTGGGTATGTAAAAGAAAATAGTCATTCTGATGTAACAGATAAATCATTAGCGTATGTAGTAAGAGACCTCGAAGGTCTCAGAAATTCAGTTATTCCTTTTTTTGATAATAAATTAATTATTAAAAAGGATGCTTTTGATAAATTCAGACGAGTTATAAAGCTTGTTTCTGAAAAAAAGCACCTTTCTTATGAAGGAATAAAGGAAATATCATCAATTGCGTATTCTATGAATACGAAAAAGAGAAAAGTTACTATAGAACATATATTGCAATCATATATCAAAACCTAGAATCCTCAGAGACTACACGCCAGAATCCCGATAGTTATCGGGAGAAGATATAGTCCGACCCTCGTAGTGATACGAGGAGCGTATTAGAAATAATACGACGTTCTCACCCTTTTAAAATGGTGAGATAGTAACAATAATGTCGGTCTCTATCCAGGACAACCGATTTGAAATTTGAGAGGAGTCGCCCCTAGTACGAGAGGACTGGGGTGAGGGAATCCCTGGTGTGCCAGTTGTACCATAGTATGGGCAACGCTGGGTAGCTATATTCCCACGGGATAACCGCTGAAAGCATCTAAGTGGGAAGCCCACCTCAAGATAAGATTTCTTTTAGACCCCTGAGAGACCATCAGGTTGATAGGCTACATGTGTAAGCACGGTGACGTGTTGAGCTTAGTAGTACTAATAGGTCGAGAAGTAGTGCAGATTCTTTAGAATCACTTGCCCGCTTGCGGGAAATTCGAAGCACTAAATTCGAAATTCTAAATAAATTTAAATTTTCTAAATTCAAAACAGAAATGTTTGAGATTTTTGATTTTTATATTTTGATATTGTTTCGGATTTCGATATTCGGATTTGTGATTTTTCGTATTTTGTGGTTTAGTTGTTAACAATTATTGATTTGAAGGAAGAAATTCCTTGGTGATCTGAGCGATATGGAACCACCTCTTCCCATTCCGAACAGAGAAGTGAAACATATCAGCGCCTACGATACTCCTTACGGGGGGAAAATGGGTCATCGCCAGGAAATTCCTTCCTTTAAGTCTCTACATCCCAATTTTCAGTGCGAAAAAAAGAAGACCGCCTTGCAAGGGCGGTTTTTTTGTGCACTTGACAGACCCTGTTATAATTTATTTACCATATTTATGGGCAAAGAGTCTGTTTTTGACTACCTGCCGGATAACAATTCTTCTGATAATTCTACTGGGCTTTCACACAGGAAATCATTATATCAACTCAATGAAGGAGTTTATTTTGTACCGGGTGTAAAAAAGGCTTCTATATGTGATACCAACACAGGCAACGTATATTCAGTAAATGAATCAGGGAAAGAGACGCTGCTTGGACTTCAAGACAATAAGAATTATCTGGACAAATTGAAAGAAGGTGGACTCCTTTCTGAGACGGGATTGCAAACTGTCGAGCGAGAAAAACCTGAATTTAAGCTTGATTTTGCTTGGTTTGAAATAATCAGCGATGACTGCAATGAGCGATGTGTTCACTGCTACGCTGACAGTATGCCTCCAACTTACAGAAAGGTAATAGGACTCGAAGAAATTCCTTTAGAAGAGATTAGGAGTAAAAAAAGAAAGCTGACAGCTTCTGAATGGAAGAATAATATTGCTCAATCCTATCAACTTGGGGCACGAAACTGCCAATTTATTGGTGGTGAACCATTCCTCTGGAAGGGGGAAGCAGGAGAAAACGTTTTGGATCTTGCAACGTATGCAAAGGAGATGGGATTTGAAATGATAGAAATTTTTACCAATGCGACATTAATAAAAGAATCTGAGATTCAAAAAATAAAAGACTTAGATTTGCATATAGCAGTATCCTTGTATTCAGAGAATGAAGCTGTGCATGATTCAATTACAAGGACCCCCGGAAGTTACAAAAAAACAGTTCAGTCACTTGAGCGATTAAGAAATGCAAATATACTTGCACGGGTCGAAACGGTTCTTATGAAGCAAAATGAACATACAATTGATAGTACGAATGAATTTATCGAAGACATGGGTTTTTCTCATAGACCTCCTGATGTCCTTCGGCCTAAGGGTCGAGGTGATGACATTTCAATCCAACCATCTAACGAATCACTGGTTAGAAATGGGTTAATACTCGGTCCAAATTTTAATGCAGAAGCATCATTTTTTAAGTTAAGTACCGAAGGACATAACTGTCTGGCTGGGAAAATAACAATTATCGATAATGGTGATGTTCTTCCGTGCATCTTTTCTAGGGGAAAAGTTATGGGAAATGTTTTTGAAAAAGGTAATTTGGGTAATGTATTAGCAGGGGAAATTCAAGATGTGTGGAAAACAACGAAAGAGGATGTGTTGGTGTGTCAAGATTGTGAATATAGATACGTTTGCTTTGACTGTAGGCCTATTTCAGAAGGTGCTTCGAATGGAAATGGAGACTACAAAACCGCACCTTTTCCTCGCTGCACCTACAACCCATATAGGGGTGAGTGGGGTGGAGGCACATGGAAGGTAGATGATAATGGCACTCCTTTTTACGATGAATCTTTAAAAAAACTTATTGATGAGGCTCGAGAGTTGCAAATACCCATGGTTAAGCCAATGGGGCATTAAGCAAAGAAAGGAGGTGTAATAATGACAGAAAGTTTAACTTTAATACATCAAGAACCAATTGTTGAATCTGTAGAAGAGCCAACAATTGAGCTTGTTTCTGGGATGTCACAGCCAGTAAAGGGCGAAATTAATCCATGTCCTCCTAATACTGGGATGTGTGACCCAAATATTATGTGTAGGCCAAGAACAGAGGGTTGTTTTCCAACAAATCCTTGTGTACCTCAGGTAACCTGTTCTCCTAACTTGGGAGGACCACGGTGATTAGTAGCTTTGTTTTGTGAGGAGAATTTCTGGCCAGTTGGTAGGGTATTTTTTAAGGAGAATCCTACCCAATATTATCGCTGTATCGTGTGGCGTACTTTCCCCAATAGTTGAGTCCTCAGTTTCTAAGTCCTTGATTAGCTCAACTTTTCTGAGCTTTTCAATTCGTTGTTGTGAAAAAGTATCCATAGCTTTTTTGTGTCTCGGAAAAGATATTTCACTTGCGGCATATTCTGCACAAAATGCAAATAATTCTGAGAGAAATAATGGTGAGGGGGTGTAAAGTATTGGTATTGTTGTTTTTTTACTTTCAAAAAGTGAAAGAGAAGCATCAAGTAGAGAGATATTATAAGTTTTATTTGAATACCACCAATTTTTGTGTTGATTGTAATACAGATGGGCGAATTCGTGAATGAGGGTAGCGGTATAACTCTCTTCTGTCACGTATGGATTAAATGGCTGGTTTTTATTAGTCTGTTGTGTAATAAAATCACCTAAGAGGCTTCCTGACATTTTGGGTAGTGTAAATTCATTCACTTTTAGATTGTTAGGTAAGAGATTCCATATGTAGTCGGATGTAATCCTTGACATCCAGCCCAATCTATCTTCGTCTGTAAAGGCAATGGTGTGAGGTATTTTACCAGCCGTGATTTTTTCAACGGAACATTTCATTTTTTCAAGGGTATCAAGATGTTCAGTAGTCCAAATGTAAATATATTTAGAGTCAAAAGAAACAAGGAGAAAGTGCTCAAGCAAGAGCTTCTCTTTAAAGATGAAAGATAATTTTGGGCTGAAAACCAGCGTAATAGCTTTTTCAATTGTCTTAAAATCATCACTGCTCGCCAGATATTTATTCATTGAAGTACCAGTATTATATACCTTGATGGCAATTGTCAGTTAGCAGGGTCAACCTCACATCGGAGGTGGGGTTATTCTTCAAGCGTGAGATGTTTGATTATTTCTAGTTCCTGCTGATACTCGCTTTGATTCGAAACAAATTCTTGATAGCTTTCTTTACCTTCAAATTGTTCAATAAGTGATTTTGAATTAATAAAGTTTACAGAATTCCCCTTACCAATATGGATGTGATATGAAGACCAAGAATAGTTCTCAAGTTCCTCAATTGACTTAACTACTAAGGAGGTAAGTGGATTGAGGTCAATATAACGAAAAACATGTAATAACTGTTCTGTTGTTTCTATGTGAGCCGCTTTGAATTGACCTTGAAACAAATGCCCAACTCTTCCGTGTTTTAGGTTGAAATACTTTGTATAACTATTTTCAAAAAGTCTCATAAAATTTGTTATTCCTTTTTCTCCAGTTTGTTTTATAAGAAAATGAAAATGATTTGGCATTAGTGCAAAGCTGCCAATCTCAATAGATTTTTGGCTTAGTTTACTGAAATATTCAGCTTGAGCTTGAGGGCTGAGGTCTAGATATTCAGAGAATTTCAGTCTTTGGTTTGTGAAAGAGTAGTATTCAATTGTTTTTAAGAATTTTGAGTAGTCGCTTTCTTTTAAAAAGGTTTTTCTTCTGTTAACACCCCTATTATATACATGGTAAAACTCACCATTAACAAAAGGCACTTTGCGTTTGGGCATGTATTATTTTTACCATCAAGCCAGGACATTTGTATATAGCAACCTCACATCGGAGGTGGGGTTGTCTTGATGGTAAATGCTAGTGTGTAAATTACAGAAGGCTTTTTTTGGGAGGTTTTTTTTGCGATCAAGGATATGGGTTATTCCACGATTACTGTGCCTTTTTGAGAAGGATTAAGTTCATTATGGTATGTATACGTGCCAGCTTCTGCAAAATAGGCTTGAACACTTGATTTTGCATTAAAACTTCCTAGGTTTAAGAACGCGTTAAGTTTATGGGTCGGATGGTCATCCGAATTTACCGTTGCTTTTTTGGTTGTTGTATTCATCCAGATAACGACTTCCCCCCTTTTTACGGTTATCAATTTGGGGTCAAATCCACTATTTGTGACGTTCACTGTGTAGGTTGTAATTTTTTTGGTGACTGTTGTAGACGGAATGGTCTCTTTCTTTTCAAGTTTTATTTTATTGGGGGTAATTGCTACAATTAATATTGTCAGAATAAATACACCTAGTACTGCTCTCAAAAGGCCTTGCTTATTGATCTGTTTCATAGTTTTAGCCTAACATATGGATGACTGGTGAGTCAACGCGCAAGCATTGACAAAGGCTCCGGTGCGTACCTACAATGAATTATTATGGAAAATATTGAAATTACAACAAAGAAGTCTTCTTTTGTGAATGTAAAGGCACTCATTTTTGAATTAGTAATTATTGTTGGGCTAACAGCACTCATTATTGGTATACTCAACTACTTTAAAGTAATTGATTTGGGAGCCCTTATTGTTGATAATACCGTTGCAACTCCTGAAAAGGTTGCTAATTTGCCGATAGTACCCGTCAAATCAGGAGG
>CAZKYX010000045.1:0-7196 GCA_964557125.1 uncultured Gammaproteobacteria bacterium | reverse complement strand
TGATCACGCCATTTCATCACATTGTTAGAATAGGTTATGCCATGATGTTGAAATGGTAGACAAGCACGGTTCAGAACCGTGTGTCGTAAGACATGGAGGTTCGACTCCTCTTCATGGCACACAACTTCGCCAGCAGAACGCTGTATTCGCAAGGATGTGGAATTGGCCTCCGGCCACTTGACTTCGCAAGTAGCGAGTCTTCTCGAGGGCACAATTATTAGGTTACAGGCGCCGCCCAGACGCCGTCCAGAGGACTCTGCCCGGAGGAGGGCTCTGCCCGGCGGGTTACAGGTTACAGGTTTTACCTCATTTTCTTATTTTCGCTTACTGCTTCTCCGATAGTTTTGAGGTCAATTCGTGATTTTTGGAAGAAGTAAATAACAGTCACGATTGTTACGACGGGAGATAACCAGTGTGGAATATGCACTCCAAGACTATCAAGTACCATAATGGTTCCCAGTACGAGTATTGAATACATAGCTCCGTTTTTGAGATATTTGTATTTTTTGATTCTATCTATATTGCTTATCGTAAGCTGTCTCAAAACGACGGCTCCAATACCGTTTCCAATCAAAATAAGAGGGACTGAGAAGGTGAATGCGAATGCTCCCACTACTCCATCAATTGAGAATGTTGCGTCCAGAACCTCAAGATACATAATCTTACTCAGGTCCGAAAGTCCACTTGTACCCTTCACTAATTGTTGTTCCTGCTTTTCTGCTTGTTCTCGAAATCCGTGAATAACAAAAAATGCTGTTGAGCCAACTACTGCTCCAAAGGCTAGAAACGGGTTAACTTGAAGAGAATACCACACGACAAGGCTTAGGAGAATTGAGACTATGGCGTAAAACCAAACACCTTTTGACTGTATAAACCGTTCTCCTCTGAGTCCAAAATGCTTTGTTTCAAGAAATAGCCAGTGAAAGAATAGGAATACAAGAAATGTTCCTCCACCCATAAGTAGAATCGGTGATGAAGCCTCAATGGCCTCGGCAACTTTTGGGTCGTTGCTAAAAGTGGCTGTGAGTGCTCCCATGATGCCTATATGTGGAGCTGATGCCCATATGATAAGAAGAGGAAGTACTCCGCGCACTACAAATACTGCAAAAAGCATTCCCCAAAGTAAAAACCACTTACGTGCTTTTTTACTCATTGTCGTGAGGACTTCTGCATTAATAATGGCGTTATCAATGCTTGTAATAATTTCAAAAAGGCTAAGACCAACTATTGTAAGTAATATGACCCCAATATCCATAAAAGCTATTATAGCAATATTCTCTCTAATTAAAACTCGTTGACACGAAATTGTCGTGGTGATATGTTCAGAATAGATTCATATATAATTTTTAATTTGAAATTTTTAATTTTTAATCAAGATTTCATTTTAAATTCTAAATTTGAATTTTTAAATTCAAGGCTCATGCCTTGTGAAAGGGGGTGAAATATTATGATGGATGTTAATTGGTTAGCAGTTCTTGCATGTGCAATAGTTTCAATGATTGTAGGTTCTCTTTGGTACGGTCCACTATTTGGTAAAACATGGTCAAAAATGATTGGTTTTACGAAAGAAGACATGGAAAAAGGGAAAAAGGAAATGCCAAAAACCTATGCAATGATGTTTTTGGGTTCTCTTTTGACCTCATTTGTACTCGCTGTAACGATTGGCATGGCTCCGGTAGTTGGACTTATGACAGGGGTTACAGCAGCATTTTGGCTTTGGTTGGGATTTGTTGTGCCGGTTAAAATGGGAGATGTGCTTTTTGAGAAAAAACAATGGGACCTTTTCTATATTGAAATTGGGTACTATGCTGCTTTTCTTATCATTGCAGGTGCAATCTTAGGTTCTTGGGCATAGTTTAGATTCAAAATTAGTGAGCGGGGAAAGGGGTTCGAACCCTCGACCTCTTCCTTGGCAAGGAAGCGTTCTACCACTGAACTACCCCCGCGAACGTAGTGAGCGGGGGGAACGTTTTTTTTTGTTTTACAAAAAAAGGTTGTTACGCCCGCAATTGCTCGCGAAATGCGACCTTATTTTCAAATTTCTTGTGCCAAGACCAAGAATTGCACTCGGATAACCTGTTCTTCAGACAGGCGCCTTGACTACCTCGGCCATCTTGGCAAACCTTCTGTTTGCGTTTATCTAGTTTGTTGGTGGGCGAACGGATGTCCCCCACATTTGTTTTTTTTGGTGGGCGATAGAGGGCTCGAACCCCTGACATCTTCAGTGTAAATGAAGCGCTCTACCAGCTGAGCTAATCGCCCAAAAATTCCATTTTTGTTCTCTTGCGGCTCTTTAGACTGCCTAAATCGCCCAAAAATTCCATTTTTGTTCTCTTGCGGCTCTTTAGACTGCCTAAATCGCCCAAAAATTCCATTTTTGTTCTCTTGAGGTGTGGGCTTGAGAGGAGTTGAACCTCCACGCCTTGCGGCACAGCCACCTCAAGGCTGCGTGTATACCATTTCACCACAAGCCCAAAGTAATGTAATATTCTACCAAAATTCTTGTATTGTGTCGAGGCCAGCAATTTGTTACAGTCTTTATATGAAAATTATTAGTCCTGCTTTTGCAAACAATGGCAATATTCCCAACACTTATACGTGTGATGGGGAGGATATCAGTCCGCCTCTTGAGTTTGTTGACGTTCCCGAAGAGACCACTACTCTAGTGCTTATCGTTGAGGACCCTGACGCCATAGGAAAAGATTGGGTGCATTGGATTGTATTTAATATTGACCCGCACACAACAAAGGTGCATGAAGATTCTATTCCAACGGATGGAATTCAGGCAGTAACTGATTTTGGGCACGATGGGTATGGGGGTCCCTGTCCTCCAAGTGGAATCCACCGCTATCTCTTTAAACTCTATGCTTTAGGTACTACTTTGCATGTGACTGAAGACGTCACAAAGCCAGAATTGGAGCATGCAATGGAGGGACACATCATTGAAAAGGCAGAACTCACAGGACTCTACTCTCGGGAATAATTTAGCCTCAAATTTTGATACATTCCGTAAACTTGCATAGTTTGTTAATGTTTGATATATTGATTACTATAACCCGATTTTCATGCAAAAAGTAATAGAAAAACTTTTAGAATTGTTAGGACTCCGAAGACCAGTATACGCTCCCGTTCATATTCCCGTACCCGTAAGAAGATTTAGAAGATAATTCCAGTTTTAATACGAGTCAGCTTCTACTAAAGCTATAGGTTTTTTGTATCACTATCAAGATGTAATTGTGTTCAGGGTGATATAATCAAACCAATGAAATTTGAAAATTTACTTATTAAAGATCTTATAAATATTCCTTCGATTAGCGGAAGCGAAGAAAAAATTGGACTATTTTTATGTGATTTGCTGGAAAGCAAAGGCTTTACTGTAAATAAAATCTATGTGGATGAAACAAGATTTAATGTCGTTGCAAGGGTTGGGCAACCAAAAATATATTTACAAGCTCATATGGACACTGTTCCTTCACACATTCCATATAGTGAGGATGACGATTTTATTTACGGAAGAGGAGCATGTGACACCAAAGGTTCAATAGCAGCAATGGTTACTGCGGCGATAAATTGCAAAAAAGCAGGCAGGAATGACTTTGGACTTATTTTCACAACTGCCGAGGAAACAGATTTTGATGGTGCAAAAAAAATAATTGCCGAAGAATTAGAAATCCCATTTGTTATTGTTGGTGAGCCTACATCGCTTCAAATAGTTAATGCACATTTTGGTCTCCTTGTTTTTGTAGTAATTGCAAAAGGAAAGTCTGCACACAGTAGTAAGCCTGAGGAAGGTATTAATGCAATTGAGCTTCTTTTGTCCACAATTAAAAAAATATATGTACTAGAAATTCATCCAGATACAATACTTACACTTGCTCAAATAAGTGGCGGTACTGCTGACAATATCATTCCTGGAGAGGCACACGCTGTTTTTAGCATGAGAATTTCACCATCAGACAAGCAAAACTATATTGAGAACATTAAATCAATTCTGCCCGAACATGTTACGATCAGTCAAAGACTATCCGTTGCAAGCGTTGAGGCGAAAGTGCCTAGCAAGCTAGCATTTATAAAAAATGTTCGACCTGTAAAATATTCTACTGAACTTTCGTTTTTTAAGAAAGGAGCAGTCATCGGACCCGGAGACGTTATATATGCCCACGGGCCCGATGAAAAACTGTCTAAAAAAGAGCTTTCTGAGTCAGTTAGTATTTATGCTCGTATAATTGATGATTTTACTTCATCGAAAGCACCCGTAACTTGAAGTGGGAAAAGGTTTTTCTACATTAATTACTACAAAGTCCCTTCTGTCTGGCACTTCTAGCTCCTTTTGAAAAACTTGCACATTATAAAATGGAAAACTTCTTTTTGTAGCATTAATCATTCGTTCATTAATGGTTCTAAAAGCAATTGTTTCACACTGAAGCTTTTCAGAAAAACCCTTACACATTAATCTAAAATTAGATAAATTCCCAGACGGTTTTATACTTTTGTCTGCGAATACTTCATCAAGCCAAATAACCTTTTCACTTCCCATGATAGAAGTCATCCATTCTGTCATCTTTGGATTGTCGGAATATTTTTCTTGGGCAATTTCTAGAGGAGTATTTGTCCAAGCTACTCCCGCTAATGTAATTCCAAGTTCATTTTCTTCTATGTACCATGCCGTCGGTCTTGTGTTGGCAAGCGATTCGAATCGTTCAATAAGCTCTTCTTTTTCGTACGCTGGCTTTGTCGGACAATTCCCGCATTTCTCACATGTCTCACCTATTTTAATAGAGGAAAGTCCTCCTACACAACCCGCTGGTATGGCGCTATCTGCGCATTTGCTCACTTCAAACCATGGCTCACCTGCGAATGCCTTTTGATAGACTTCCACGCTCTTAGAATATAAAAATTTGGCTTGTTCTGGACTAAAAAATTCTTTCATATATATTCACCTCCTTACCCAATAAAAAAACCGCCTATAAGGCGGTTTTGCTCTAATATTTATTGCTATTTAATTAACAAAAAGCACACCGCCAATAAAGACGATATGATAGTGTTTATTGCTAACAATTAAATTTCTCATATGCGTACGTTGCTCAAATTGTAAGGAGTATCACAGCACTGAAATATATCACCTTCTAAAGGGGGATTGAAATTTGGACACTTTAAGCAAGGAGTCCATACGTCTTGGGACACATCAGTTGAAATCATTGTTGGTGCACCCATCTTTTCAAAAAGTTTTGAGCTAAATTTGTTTGCCAGTGCGAAAACAATTCCATTTGGATACTTGCTTTTTGCAAGCCTTATAGCTTGTCTAACTGCAATAGTTGCTGCTCCCATTCTTTGAAAATTTGAATTTGTAGCAACACTTCCAATTTCGATTGAGTTGTCACTATAAATTGCAGTTATTGCTGCATGACTTATCAGTATATTGGCGGTATTCATAATAAGCACAGAATTCTCATCCCCAAAATATTCAAGAACTTGTTCTGGGGTTTTTGGCAACATGTTCCCATAATTAATTGTCCACTGTGACACGACTTGTGCAAATTCCAAGTCATCTCTTGTTGGATAATATACCGAGAAGTCATTTTCCTTCTCACTATTAATGGTTGTTTCTTTTTCTTTATTCATACATAATCACTTTTTTTACCACAAAAAAACCGCCCTTCCGGCGGCTGCTAGTAAGTATTTGTTAGCTTGTATTACGCAACAAAAAGCACACCGCCGTTAAAGCGGGTATGTCTGCTTGTTGTTGATGCAAATTTATTTTCCATTGCAATTATTATATCACAAGCAAGGCTATAAGTCTAAATGGGTGTCCATTTCGCACAAGGGGAATGTACAAGTTCTCACAAGAAGATTTAGGAGACAATCTCTTCATTAATTTCGTTAAGAGAAGAAAGTACTACGTCTGCTATTCCAATTCGTTTGTCCGTTAGAAGATCCTTTTCAGGAATTCCAATACATTTCATTTTAGCTGCTTTTGCCGCTATCATCCCGTTGATTGAGTCCTCAATTGCCATGCATTCCTGTGGCTGTAGATTTAGCTTTTTAGCGGTTGTTATATAAACCCCTGGATGTGGTTTTCCGTAGTCTTCAAATTCGGCTGAATGGATAGCCTCAAAATAATCTCTAATCTGAAGTTTGTCTATAACTGTATTGATAAGAACCATTGCAGAAGTTGAGGCAAGGGCTAATTTCATGCCCTTTCCTTTTAGGAATTCCAATGATTCTTTTACCCCACTCATTGCAGTGCCCTCTTCTCTTACGAGTTTTATGACATTGTCCCAAATAGATTCCTCAATTTCTTTATGAGGTGTATTTTCCCAAGGAAATCGATGAAACCAATACTCAACTACTTCATCTACGCGAAGGCCCATTGTCTGCCTGCACATTTCATCAGTCAAATGAACATTTACCCTTGAAAAGCTTTCAATTTCAGCCTTTCGCCATAGCGGTTCTGAATCAATCAAGACTCCATCCATGTCATAAATTACTGCTTTAATCATTTGAATTATTATATCAGAGGGCTATCTAGGAAATGCTTTGTCTTTTTAAAAGTGAGGAATGTAAAAGTGGCAGCAGAATTATCTGCTGCCACAAGTTTTGTGTGTTACCTATTGGGAAGAAGATCATTGCGATTGATAATTGCCCGAACAGGCTTCCACTTGGAACCTTTGAGTAGGCCCGATTTCTGTTCCCAGATTACTCGGCTTTCTCCATCATTTGTGAAGGAGACCTTCTCAAAAACATCATAACCTTCAAACGTAACAATGCCGGCTTCGTCGTTATCCCATTCACATAGGACAACTACTGCGCTGGAGTGGCCGTATGTTGGCTGTGAAAGAGATACCATCCGTATGGGGGTTTCCATTCACATTCTCCTCTATTTTGATTGGCTTATTGTAACAAAAAAAGCGGTCGAAATCAATACTATAGGTTTAAGAGGTAACAATTTGCTGGGACGCTTGCACTCCCCGAGCACTAGCCATTTCATGGCGGCGGATTCGAACCAAATCACCCAATTTTGATTACAAAATTGCAAACACTCCAAAGGGCTGTGTCCTGCAATTCCAAAAGGAATTGTGTGATCATTAGACGACATTGAGTACTTTGCTGGGACGCTTGGATAGGACCAAATTAAGAATTTTGCTGGGACGCTTGGATTCGAACCAAAATAAACAGCTCCAAAGGCTGTTGTCCTA
>CAZKYX010000044.1:0-7490 GCA_964557125.1 uncultured Gammaproteobacteria bacterium | reverse complement strand
ACTGCAACGCCAACCACGCCTGGGTCTACCGTAACTCCACCAACTGCAACACCAACACCTGTCGGGCCGACTGCAACCAAAACTCCCACTCCAACTACTGGTCCTACGGCTACTCCGACAAGAACTCCAACCCCTACTACTCCGGCAGCAACCGCAACACCCACCTCATCGCCAACACCAACAGCGTCTCCAACCATGACGCCGACTCCAACTCCTGACTTTAATGAAGAAATGTGTAGTTGCGATGGAATAGATTTAAGTGTTGTTGGTCCATTTGGTTCAGGTGCAGACTTTACAACGACCGCACGGGGTAAAGTAGAGGGGGTAAATGTACCAAAGGCAAAGTTGCTTGGGTTTGGGTTTGTAATGTATGAGGGAAGTACCATAATTGGTCAATCAAATGGAGCACCCGGCGACCCGCTGACCTACATTCCTGGAATTGTAGTGTCTTCGTCGCCAACGCTTGTTACGTATGAATCGAAATGGAATTCAAAGCTTCCTTCATCAGTAAAGCCCGGAGTTGTTTATAGAATTCAGGCAAGGAAAAGATGTGTGCCAGCATCTACTGCATTTGCACGCTCTTCAACAGCCGTTATGGGCACAACAACACAAAATAGAGGAGTATTTGCATTTATAGGAGAATTTATAAGTAGACTACTTGGACTTTCAAAGAAAGTGCCTGTGGCACCAACTCCCACCCCAATGATTGCTGCTAAAATCCATCAAATAGGTCCTGGAAACGGATCTCCCTCTCAGCAGCTAGGTACATTCTATCCTGGTGGTATAACAGAAAAAGTTTGTGACTTTGTGAAATTTAAGTTTGCTGATCCAAATAGCCCCTAAGCCTCAGTTTTCGTTTTGACTTCACATTTATGGTATAATTTCTAGGCTCAACATGGTGGTTGTAGCTCAGTTAATCACGACTTGAAGTTTAGTTATAGAGAAAAACAATTATGGTGGTTGTAGCTCAGTTGGTTAGAGCGCCAGATTGTGGATCTGGAGGCCGCGGGTTCGAATCCCGTCTTCCACCCCAAAAATTGTTTTTCAAAGGTTGGGCTTCAAGGCAGAGTCGCCAGATTGTGGATCTGGAACACGCGGGTTCGAGTCCCGTCTTCCACCCATAAAGCAGAACAAGTTCGCTTTATGGCTGTCATGAAGTGCCCTAAAGTAGATTATTCACTTTAGGACTACTTCATGGCCCAAATATGAACCTTAAATACTGCGTATATGTCCTCTTCGGCTTAAAAGACAAGCTTCTTTACATTGGTTATACGACTGACCTTGACAAACGCTTTGAGGCACATCTTAAAGGATATTCTGAAGCTACCGCTCCAAGAAGACCATTTATTTTGTTGTTTTGTGAGTACTATTACTCAATGAAGGACGCTAAGCGGCGAGAACTTCATTTTAAAACTACTGCGGGTAAAAAAGCTATTAAGATAATGCTGAAGGAGTCCTTAATCGAAGCAAGTAAGCTTTAGCCTCACAAATTTTTTAGCCTCGAGTCTGTGTATCAAACTATTTCATCCTAAGAAAGAACTCGAACCTACTTCCATATAATTTGTCTTCCATTCCACGAGCTGGTTTGGATGTCTGGTTGTGTTATTTCCACTATTTCATCTGGATTTATCTTCCAATAAACATAACTCTCTACTTTCTCATCCCATTTATATTTTGCTTCTTGACCATTAATTCCTATTTTGACACTAAAATCGGGATTTCTTTCAAAATCAGAACTAAGCTGATAAGGCATTCTGATGGCATGGTCTTGATAAGAAATAACGTCAATAGTAGGAATTTGAAGTTTTAATAAATGAAACTTTCGACCGTCTCCTCTTTGGCCAAAATGTTTACCTACAGCTATCGCTACATCTGGATATGCACTAACGGAGAGAAACGGAGTAAAGTAATTTTCTCCATGTAAATGTTTTTCCATAGCTTCATGTATATAGCCAGATAGACCATTGGCTTCCAACTCTTCCTGAGGATTATCAGATGTTTTAGTATCCTTCCCTAGAGGACTGAGTAATCCCGTCTGACTTACTAATTGAAGCTCTTCATCCGTTAACATTGTTCCTCTCCACATAGTTTGGAAACCAAGTTTTTGTTTCAAAGCATCCTTTGCTGCTGTTAAATCTGTTGCTGAGGCTTCACCACTTTTAAGCATTTCCATAAGAGTTGGGAGATGAGTAATAACTCCTGGGTCAAGACTTAGTTGAGATAATTCTGGATATTCTTTTCTAAAAGTGCCATAAATTGTAGGTGCTTCTGGGGTAGTCCAGCCCCCTGTTTTTAATGACCATTGATAATCTCCGAAAGCAGAGCCATCATAATTAGTTACTAAACTGTCAATAAGCTCACCTCTAGAAAAATTTTCTGGACTTTGGAGAATGGCTAAAAGATGCCCATGTTCATCAGATGTGCCTATATCTTTAACTGCTTTATCAGCTCCTCTTATATGTCTCAAATGCTCTAAGCTTTTTTGCTGCCCGTTTGGCGTATCTTCTGGCATAGGTGTAGTATATCAAAAAGTTAAGAAAGTGCTTTTATAAAACTCAATCTCTTTTAGAGTTAAACTACTAAAATAAGTTCTAACATCATTCGGTAGGCTACCCCCGAGGATGAGGAGGAGTCGCGTTTGACGCGACATCCTTTGACTATATAATTCAAATATGAATGAAAAGTCAGACTTTTCAGACGCTAGATATTACGTTTATATTCTTTATTCCCATCAAGATTTAGGTTTCTATATTGGCTTTACAAATAATCTCAAGCACCGTATTACTGAGCATTCAAAGGGAGAAGTCGCAGCAACTAAAAAAGATTACCTATCAAGCTTATTCATTACGAATATTTTATCAACCGTTCGGATGCTGAAGCGAGAGAAAAGTTTCTCAAAAGTGGTTATGGAAGGCAACAATTCAAAGCAATCCTAAAGCACACTCTCGCTCCTTTGATATAATCAAGCATATGATTCAATTCACAACAAAACTTTTCAACATTGGTGAGTGGACAATCCTCAGATTGCCGGAGGAAGCCAGTGCCAAACTTCCCACACGAAGCATGTTAATGGTAACTGGTACGATCAACGACATTCCTTTCAAGACGTTACTTGAACCAGATGGAAGCTATGGTCCCGGATTGCAACCTAGTCACTGGTTCTCTCCTGACAAGAATCTTTTGACTGCTTGCCATGCTAAAGCAGGGGACACGGTTAAGGTCATGCTAGAGCCGACAAAAGAGTGGATTGAACCAGAAGTACCGAATGATGTAGTTAGGGCGCTTAAAACTTCAGCAAAAGCAGAAGCTCTTTGGGAGGATATTACACCAAGTGCTCGTTGGGACTGGATAAGGTGGGTTAGGGCAGTTAAGACAGAAGAAACAAGGAAAAAGCATGTAGATGTAATGCTTGATAAACTCAACAAAGGCATGCGCCGGCCATGTTGCTTCAATCGCACTATGTGCAGTGTACCTGAAGTTTCGAAAAATTGGAAACTCATTTTGCAGAATTAAGAATAATGAATTAAGAATTAAGCGATATGAATAAAGATTTAAAGGAATACAACGACGAGTTATCTATCGAAGATAAGAAAATTTGTGACACCTTGGCAAAGGAAATCAAGTTGGTTTTAAAGGAAGCTGAAAGCAAAAGCTGGCATCTCATCCAGTATGGTTTTTGAAAGGAAACCCAATAGTTGGGTATAGCAAGTAAAAGGATTACATAAGACTCATGTTTTGGAGAGATTAAGGTAAGGTTATTACGTTAAGAACTTAAAGCTATTCGACTTCTTTATCAACAAGGCAACATCTTTGGCCTCCTCTTCAGTACATCTCCATTTTCCTTCATCCAATATTTGTGTTAACACGGTTATACCTCTGGCAGGCATCTCTTTCGTTCTTGGAATTACATAAAAATGAACATGTTTTACTGTTTCGCCAAAAGAACAAACATATACCTTTTCCGGCGATAAAACTTCCTTTATACTATTTGCGGTATGTCTTATGGCTTTTGCAATAGCCACGACTTCAGCTTCAGTCAAATCTGCTATATGCGCAACATGCCTTTTGGGTTGAACAATCATAAACCCTTTACATTGAGCTGGGGGAATGGAATGGGTTACTGAAATTAGTTCATTTTCAAAAAGAATTCCACCTGGAGTTGTTATTTTGCCGAGCTTAACATTGCACGAGAGACAATCATCCATCTTTAGAAATATTATAGCAGAAAGTGTTATCTTCCTTACATTTATTTAAAATTTTTCTGTGGTATACTCTTGCACATGTCAATTGAAAAACCCCATCTCCCATCTTTTCAATCTGAAAGGGTAGATCATCCAAAAAACTCAACTTTCATTCAGTATCCTGGTCAAGGGTCACAATTTGTCGGAATGGGAGAAAAGCTCTATCACAAATTTCCAACAGCCAAAAAGAAGTACGATGCAGCAGATAAAATACTAAATTACAAGATCTCTGAAATTTCATTCTTCGATAGACATAACCAACTTAATAAAACAGAACACACACAACCCGGAATTTTTGTTCATAGCGATGTAGCTGGTGAGATAATGGAGGAGCTTGGAAAGGAAGGATTTAACCCACCTAGCGCTTTTGTGGTTGGACACAGTCTGGGTGAGTACAATGCCTTAGTTAAAGCCGGAGCATTCTCTTTTGAAGACGGCTTAAAGCTTATTGATATAAGAGCAAGAGGAATGCAAGAAGCATGTGACAAAGAGCCTGGTGGAATGAATTCTATTTTGGGGGTGACTGAAGAACAGGTACGAGAAGTTATGGATAAGATTAAGGGACTTGAGATTGCAGTTATTAATGAGGGGAATAGTGTAGTTGTGGGTGGTTCGAATACGGTACTTGAGAAAGCAACAGAAGAATTCGGAAAGATGAGAAGAACAAAGGTGATGCCATTGCCAGTTGATGGAGCATTTCACACATCGCTTATGCAACCAGCTCAGGAAGCGTTGGCAAGGGCTCTGGACAATACCAATATTAAAGATACTCAAATTCCGGTTGTTGCAAACACCGATACTTCTATATTATATACTCCTGCTGATATTCGTTACGAGCTGCTAACACAGCTAACGACTCCTGTTAGATGGAAGGATACAATTACTTTTCTTAAAGAGAACGGTTTGACAAAAGGAGTTGAACCCGGTGAGAAAGGAATCCTTTCAAATATAAAAAAAAGGGCAATTGGGGGCACAATCGCGTCAATTGCGATAGGAGGGGTAGCTCTTGGGACTGCGTGGTTCTTGCATGAACACGAAGCAGAGAAGCACAAAAAGGACCAAGAAGAAGATTTAAAGTAAGCCTCGGATTATTGTTATAAGACACTAAAACCTCCTAAATTTACATAGAAAATTCAGTGCTATAAGTCGTTTGGCGACAATCAAAACGGATTGTCAATTCAACCAATTTTGCCTATTGACGAGTATTTTGATTTATGATTATATAGTTATTGTCCTAGATTTTAATAAATAGATTAGATGCCTAATAGAGATTCTGTTGGCTACTAGTAAAGACTTTATAATGAAAAATAATATAGCAGCAATTCTAAATAGTTCCATCACAACTCTTCTATTAGTTGTTGCAGGACTTACTCCACTTCTTTTCCTTAACCAAACAACAGAATTCTTTGAAATGCCAAAAATGGTTTTTCTTCTTGTTTCTACAGTAGTTCTTTTAGGGCTTTGGATTGCATCATGGATTGTAAAGGGAAAAGTTGAAATTACAAGAACTCCACTGGATATTCCGCTATTAGTCCTACTCGCCATAGTTTTGTTATCAACATATTTTAGTGACACGAGATATTCGGCAATTTACGGCAATTTCCCGAGAGTTCACGGCTCAGCTGCTGCTTGGGCTACCTACATAGCACTGTACTTTGTCACTGTAAGCAACCTCAAGAATCTATCTCAAATAAAGGCATTTATGTATGTATTATATGGAAGCGGAGTGGCGGTGGCTCTTATCAGTCTCCTGTCTTACTTTAATCTATTCCTTCCCTTTAATTTTGCTCGCGCTGTCAATTTCACTCCTACAGGTTCAACATTTTCAACCGTCGCATTTCTAGCAATGCTACTACCTCTACCTCTCATATCGTTGCTTAAAAATAATAAATATTTGCCCATGCCAGTTGCAATGGCACTGTCAATCGTGTTTGGAGTTACATTGGCACTTCTTGGCTCAATCCCAGCGTACATTGTAGTCGCATCAACATTCGCCCTCTGTTTTTTGGCAGCACGTCCACGCAAAGTAGATTTATTTAGAAAAGCACTTCCAATGTTCTTAATTCCTGCTGCAGTTACCGTGCTTGTTGGTGTAATTGCCTTTCTACCTGTTTCAGGTAATAAAATTCAGCAATTACAAGCATCTTTTCCTAAAGAAATTCAATTACCATTTGAAATTTCGTGGAAAGTTAGCGCAACTGCATTTAGAGACGCTCCTTATATTGGAACAGGACCATCATCATATCTATTTAACTTCACCACATACAAACCACTTGAATTCAACAGTCTTCCATTCTGGAATTTTTCTTTTGACACAGCTCACAACGAATTCCTTCAGGTTCTAGGCACACTCGGAATACTCGGACTGCTTTCACTATTAATAATCAGCCTTGTGGTGCTTAATAGTGTAAGAAAGAATTTATTTTCAAGTGCACATGATGATGCTCCTGACACTGCAGGAATTCTTTTGCCTGCATTAGCAGTAAGTGGTCTAACTTCAATAGCACTGATGGCTATTCATGCAACAACCCTCGTATCAGCAGTATCAACAATTCTGGTATTTGCGTTACTCATGGTTGCTCAAAAGTCTATAAGAAGCAAAGTAGTGCATCTTTCAATGGGACTAAAGGCATCTACCCTTGACAACAAACAATTTGACTTACTACCTGTCATTGTTTTTGTAGTCTTCTTAGCTGGAGCAGTACCCTTGCTATACCAAACATCAAAGGCTGTTAGAGCAGATTACTATCATCGACAAGCACTTTTACAGGCTAATGTCAGTGGTAATAAAACATATGAATACCTACAAAAGGCAGAAACACTGAACCCAGTTATAGATCTATACAGAATCGACCTTGCTCAGACTAACTTTGCACTTGCCAACGCAATAGCTATTCAAAAGGGCCCAACTGAAGCTAATCCAAAGGGGTCACTAACAGATCAAGACCGAAGAACTATCCAAACACTTATTTCTCAAGCTATCAATGAAGGAAGAGTAAGCGTTGCTTTAAGCCCACTTTCAGCACGAAATTGGGAAGTATTGGCATCTGTATACAGAAACATCTCAGGAATTGCGCAAAATGCACTTTCTTTCTCTCTTGATGCGTACGGTAGAGCAATCCAAAGAGATCCGCTAAATCCTTCACTTAGAATCAGTGTTGGGGGTATATACTACACAGCTCAAAATTATGACTTAGCTATTAGATTCTTTACCGATGCTGCTAACCTAAAACCTGACAATGCAAATGC
>CAZKYX010000043.1:0-7556 GCA_964557125.1 uncultured Gammaproteobacteria bacterium | reverse complement strand
TATCAACCCCATCGTTGTTAGATGATTCAAAGAATTCTATGGTGGCAGGGGTTGACCCAGCATCGTCTGTGATAACGCCTGTTGAGGAGCTAGATGAAAAGGTTAGATTTTGTGAATGCCACGTTTTTGGTGCAGCGAAGGCAATCTTAGACAGGAAAAAAAGCACAGCAATAGACGGAAGGATAACGCTTAGTATGAGAATAAGCTTTTTTGATAAAAATAAAGTCCTTGTAAATTTCATTTTTTATATATTCAAAATGTATCAAACTGTATAATAGTATATTAATTATAAGATTACAATATAGGTTGTTATAGTGAGACTGCACACCGGAAAACCGGTGTGCAGTCATTCTTACAGGAAATTTATCCGGCAGCATCTCTACTGGCGGAATTAAAAGCGGTTATAGGGATAAGTTCTTCTTCAACTACATGACTTGTTTTATGCCATTCAGCTTTCATAAGAAGATCCCACACGGCTCGGTAGGCGGCAAAACTGATGAACAAATTATAGATGAGTGCAAAGTAAGGGAGAAAGATGTTGCTATACATCTCCCGCCTCAAAACTCCGATAATCATCGAATAAAACGTCACCAAAAATACACCGACAATGGTTGTTGTGACAGCAAGATAGAGTACGGGCCACGGGTATAATTCTTTGATGAATTCAGAACCGGTAGTCCAATACAGAATTGTCATCAACCAGAGAATTGGGTTGACCAGCTGCACGAATGTTGATCCGCCTATAATGAGATGGAACATTGCAAAATTTGCAGTGCCCAAATCTTTCCATAAACGGATAGGATTTCTCATCGGAACAAGCCATGTTTGCATGAATCCGTGAGTCCAGCGCCTTCGACGTCCCTCCCAATCTTTATAAGAAGTGGGAGATTCCTCTGTTGTTTCTGATTGAACAAAGACAACTTTCCATCCTCTCCGAGCAAGTCGGACAGCGATATCTGCGTCTTCAGTTTTGTTATAGCGGTCGTATTTACCAACAGCCATAAGTGCGTCTTTGCGAAACATGATGGAGTTTCCCGGAAGTGGCGTGAGGAGTCCGAGCGACAACAGTGCTCTATTTACGAGACTGTAGTAACTGGAGTATTCAGCGGCTTCAATTTTTGGAAAAACTTTTTGCCACCAATGTTTCGTTTTCCAGTTGGAAACAACCGGAACAGACTGTGCTGCGACTACATATTCAGGTGAAGAACAAAGAGCTGCAACCTGTTTTTTTATCTGGTCAGGTGCAGGACCGTTCTCCGAATCGTAAATTGCTACAAATGTTCCTTTCGCCTGATCTAATCCTACATTGAGTGCCGCAGGTTTTGAGCCGTAGTCCTTTTCGTCAAGCCAGATAATTCTGAAGTTGACGGGACGGCGTACTTCTTCAAGTCCTGAAAGTGTATCTAAGTCATCACGACGGATGAGTAAGAGAACTTCAAGTTTGTCCTGCGGATAATCAATTTTTTCTATGTTGCGTACCCATCGAGCAACAACGGCCCCCTCTTTGTAGTGGGGACCCAGAATTGTTACTATGGGTAGTTGTGAAGGGAGCGTTACCTCATCAATCTTCTTCTCATCGAGCCACAGTGCGTAGATCATAAGGAAGATTTTAAGATACACGATTGCCGCAAAGAACAAAGTAATTACGGTAATAGTGATCTGACCGATGATAATCCCGAATTGAAATACAGACAGCGCAATAATTATCCCAAACAGAACAACGAATAAAAGTTGGTTGCGGGAAAGAATGTGCTCTGCTGTTTCTTGTGTTAGGACTTGAACATGTTTAAGGTGTTCCTTGTTGCTTGCCACTGCTCAATCTCTCTTGGGACTTAACGTCCCTTCCTGGAATAATCTTGTAGACAACAACTTCCTCATCTGTATAGGCAAGGTAGTAATTTTCTGCAAGAATATCGGTATCTTTCAGGCTCTGCCAGACTAAGTCGGGTTTGCCATTAAGATTGCTTCTCATGATTATCCAATCGATGTGTTTTTCGACTGGGTTTTCGAGTGCACTATGCCAGAATTTTGGCTCGCTTCCTTCATATACCAGCTTATCAAGCGGTACTGTTGAAGTGAATATGACCCGTTCATTACCAACGCGGAAAAGAAGTATCAGTCCACGGTCGTAGTGAGAATCAAGCCATACAGCTAGCCGATTTCTTGCAGCGGTTGAAGGATCTTGTGGGTATGTCTTTGCCTCATTTACCGTAAGAAGCCCGGATTGGGCTGTCATAACAGAGGAGGCGACAAGTACCGTGAGAATGGGGAGTTTAAGCCAAATTCCGTGTTTTGCTACGAGAAAGCCGGTAAATAAACCGACCGCAGGAAGCATGAGCGTAAGATAGCGTGTTCCCCAATTCTGTCCGTTGAAGTAGTCAGGATGCCAAATTACCGTGCTGAATCCTACGTACATTGTTATGAGGTAGAACGCAATTGGGTATGCAAGGGTCAATCCGACTAATTTTTCAGGAGTTGTTCTTTTGGAAAACAATAGTTTTATCATTCCCAAAAGAGCTAACACAATTACCGGTAATCCGATAATGTCAATAGAGCTTCGGCTTAAAATCTTAGCATCAAGAAAGAGGTTGCCCTCTGTTCTGAGCGACGGATCAAGTCCGTTAAAGGTCCTTTCTGCTATTTGTCCTGCCGAGAATTCACTTCTGGCAAAGAAGAACGGGTCACCAAAAATAACCCAGTTAACTCCAAGCCAAAAAACAATCCCAGAAATTGCGACAGGTCCAATAACATGAAGATAAGCATGAATTTTTTCCCAGCCAAACTTATTTGTAAGGCCGGTAAGAACCACGATGATAAGCACAATAGGGAGTAATCCCCAGCTCTCATATCGTGTAAGAGTTGCCCAGCAAACTGCCAAACCAGCAAGGAACAGAAAGTACCATTTATCGGTATTCTGGACCCAGCGGGTTAGAAAATATCCACACATGAGCACTCGGCCAATGAATGGAACTTCAGACATAGGCGTTGCTTGCATGTAAAGCAGATTCACTGCTGAAAATGCAACAACACCAACAAATCCCGCCCATTGGTCGTTTGTGAGTCGTACAATCATCTTGTATAAGAAGAAAACCGACACCATATACCAGAACATCGAGGGAATTGCTCCAGCGAGTCCTGAGTGGAATAAAAAATCATTCCATATGAAAATGACCCATTCACTGTGTGGTGAAGGAGGCCAGTTTCCGGCAAGATTTGTTACCCCTTGGTTGTTGGAATCAACCACAAAACGGGAGATGATAAGTCGTGCTTCTCCATCACGGAAAGCCGTAATGAGGCCCTGTTGATAAAAGTAAAAACAGCTAACTACAGAAGCGACAATTGCCAACAGCATGGTTAGCAGTAGGACATAGTCCCGTTTTGTAGTGGCTGTTTTTGGGTTGGGCGGTTGAGTATCCACCTTTTTTTGTGGTTTCCACCGAGAGTCTTTGCTCAGCGGAAAGTTGATAAGTGACATATCAAAAGCTCGCATTCCTCTCTTTTGTTTATAGAGAAAGTAGTTGAAATTGGGTTGCACTTGCAATGAATATCATTCCAAAGGCACCCAGATATGTGAGTATCAGTTTGTCGCCAAGAATTACTTCTTGTGGGTGGATGTCAGATTCCGTTTTGGAGATGAGAGTGTTAAATCGTCTCATCGCAAGATAAATAATGGGTGAACACCCGAGAGCAATGTAAAGGCTCACAGGCGTTGCCGCCAGAAAGAAAGTCGTGCTCGTCAATAGAGAGACTGCAAGATACATGCGATGCATTGTTTTTTCTGTGTAAAACGTTAGAGTTTTACGAGTCGTTCCTGTAGTTCCAAGATGCATCGATTCGCATTTGCGTTTTCCAAGTTCTATTGCCGTTGCAAGAAGTGTTCCACATACAACCCACAACCACCACATATCCGGAAATACCGAAGTTGCAATGAATGAGGAGAGGATGCGTATCCCGTACATACTCCCAACAAGAAATACATCCACAATCGGGATGTGTTTGAGTGAGAAAGTGTAGATGAGATTAAATATGAGATAACTGCAAATCGCTCCTGCTAGCTCAAAAGAGCCAATAAAAAAGGAAACGATAAGTCCAACCGCTATGAAAAAAGATGCAGCAATTGTTGCTGCTTTTACTGAAAGCCTTCCTGAGGCTATTGCTCGAAATCTTTTTTTTGGGTGTTCGCGATCTTTTTTGCGATCACCGATGTCGTTGATAAGGTACACACTACTTGCTGCCAAGCAAAAGATGCAAAACAGAGGAAGTAGAGTTAGTACCTGTTTCACTGTGTACTCTTCTGTTTGTGAAAATAGGAAGAGTAGAGGTGTTAGGACAAATATATTTTTTGCCCATTGTTTCGGACGACACGCTAGAGTAAGGTGCGTGATAGACAAGTTTCTCAAGAAATCCTCCTAGATGGTTTCCGAAATGGAATAAGATTTTGTTGTTCGTTCTACCACGTTAAAAGGCACTCTTTGCACTTTATGGTTACCAAAACCTAAAGCTGAAACGAAAGTGTTTTGTAAGATTGGGTGGCATTTTTATAACCTTTCCTGTAAGTTTTCAATGTGCGTCAACACTGCGTTAAGGTGAGTGGGAATGCGTTACTCCCAACAGCTTACTGCATTGTAGTAAATACAGAAATGACAACCGCGTTAAACGGCTCATCATTTTTGTTTCAGCCCATACTATAGGGGAGAATTTTCAGGCTGTCAACCCTTAAAATGATATATTTAGATATTATTTTATATACTCTGTTAAAAAGAGAATAAGATTTACTATATTTGAACCTAAGATGAGGAAGGACAGGCTTTATCCTTTTTTTCCGATACATTCGGGAACTACCTGTCAAAACAAACTGTGAGTTGCGCATGAGGCTCTCTGAACGTATAATCCACTCATGTCAAAAGAATCTATAGATAGTATTGCCAGACACCTTAGACTTGATCCCAATCCTAAATTTAATCAGGGTGCAAAGATGCTTGAGTCTTATTCTGAAATGCCTTTTGAACAAGGCTTTCTTCCAATGTCAGAAAGTACACAAACAGTCATGCATCATCCAGCAGGTTTTGACTACGATAGAGTAAATAGGCTCTTTATTCGAGAAGATGTAATAACACGACTCACATCGTTTGAAAACAAAGCATTGACAAGACTTTTCGAAACACCAAACACTTATGTTCCGACAATTGAATTAACGGTTGCAATGATTGGCATGAAAGACGCCTCATACGCTGGTTCTGTTAGGGTTCACATACGGCGTATTAGAGGTAAAATACCAGTTGAAGATGAAATGAAACATAGAGTTTTAGAAACGCGTCCTCGATACGGTTATAGAATTAATCTTTAGTGAAGAGGATTTTTTCACTGAATAGTTACTTCTGTTGTTTCATTCTTGTTAAATTATCTTGAAATACTAAGGTATCTGGGTCAAGAGAAACAGCTTTCTGAAGGTGTACTATGCCTTCATTTTTTTTCCCCAAACCATTGAGAGCAAGGCCAATGCTATTCTCACACCACGCATATTTGGGATCAAGCTCTTGACACTTCAATGCATATTCAAGACCTTTCTGAAAGTTGCCACTAGTTGACTGAATAGCCGAAAGGGTAACGTATGGTCCGGCATACTTCGGATCCAGTGCTACCGCTTGCAAAAGATGAGTTTCTGCTTGCGCCATATCATTGAGTTTGAAGTAGGCAAGCCCAATCCAGTAATGAGCGATTGCCTTATCACTGGCAGTGGTAGCCAAAGTAAGCGCTATCTGTGCCTCGTCGAGTTGTTTTTTATATTCACCGTTGACGAAGTAAGAATGTGCTGCTAGAAAGTGACTATAAACCAGGGAAGGCTGCTCTACAAATTTCAGAGAATTTACAAATTTTTGGAAAGCCTCCTCACTATAAAAGCTTGACGTATATGTCATTTGATAAACCAAGGCGCCCGCAATTAACATCCTTGCTTTCGACTTTGCATAGCCCAAATTAATAGAGTACTCGTTGTATGGATAGCCTTGATAAGTACCCTTATTTAGTTTGGCTGGTTTAAATGGGGAGGGAAAAGGAAAATTTCTCAGAGGGTCATTTTTGCGAAAATTCTCGTACTCGTTGTCAAGATACGCTTGTGCATTATCCATTTTGGCAAGATTAAACGGCCATGTATATATTTCATATATTTCATTATTAAGTGAAGAATTATAAATATTTACACTTCCTTCCTGTTTTGTACGCGGTTTTTTGGAAGGGATTTCAATCGAGAAATTATCTCCTTTGGCTCCTGTATAAACAGTCCAATTTTTAAATAGCACTCTTTTTTCATAGTGATTTGCCAGGCCAGTAACTAATGTATAAATGTTAACAATTAGATAAAGCGAGAAAATTAGAGAAACAATTATTTCTTTAGTACTAAACTTGTTCGAAGGTATGATACCGGTAGCTTTAGTATAAATTTTATTTATGTAACGTTGAATAGCAAGAGTAAAGAGGATATCAATATACAAAAGTATCGCAATTACGGATTTGGCTATTAGGTCATGAATTAAAAATGTATTAATTGTTAATGCAAGAATTGGAATGATAATGGATAAAAATATCAAAAGTCCAATAGGTGGCTTTTTCATATCAGGTTCATCATAAATTTCATTTAGATTTTTACTAAATGAGAAAAGGTAGAAGAATATAATTGTTCTCCAAAATGAATGTATCGAGGCGCCTTTGATTTTTCTTATAGCTTCCCACTGTTTATAGATCCAATAAATTTGATAGTAGCTTACTGTGACAATTGAGAAGAACATAAATTTAAACGGACTTACAACGTATGCGTCTTGGTATTTAGAAGGTGCTTTTGGCAGTGTGGCTTTTTCTATACTATCAAATCCTATTTGAATATCTGGCATTCCCCATCCGGATTGCTGAAGTTTTGAAATAATTTCATCTTTTCCAATTCCCGACTGTTGAGATAGTAGGATAAATTTAATAATTTCTTCATTGGGCATACTCTCATTGTGACATTTGTAAGGATATTTGCAAGTGGACTAAGAGGATTTTTTCACTGAATACACTTTTACCCCATTATCGAATAGAATTGTTACACAGTCCCCAACTTTATAGGTATCTTTATCGGTAAAGTCTTTAAACCAAAACCCCGGCATCCATATTCCTAGTCCTTTTTCACCACCCCCATATGTGAGTTGCCATGAGGCATCGTCTTTTTTAATAATTTTTCCACTAACTTCTGAAATATTTCCTGTGGATTCAGTTATATCTTTTGGCGGAAGGAAAATTGTTGAGCCAACCGTCAAATTTCTTTGGTCTTCATTTAGTTTTGTTAACTCACTCACGCGAGTTGAATTCCCAAGCTCTGTCGTGGCGATACTTTTAAAACTATCCCCTTCCTTAAGAATGTATGTTAAAAGATACTCTTTTTTTTGAGAAGGCCCTGTCTTTTGACAACTGATATTCAAGTCAACAGCTTGGGTGGGTGCGATAGTGCTTTCTACTATTTGAGTGGGAGCAGTCGTGATTTGAGATGACCGTGCTGGCTGAGATTCAGTGCTCTTTGTACC
>CAZKYX010000042.1:4700-7967 GCA_964557125.1 uncultured Gammaproteobacteria bacterium | reverse complement strand
GATATTTCTGTGCTAACCAATTCTTCAATTGTAAAAATTGAAAAAAAGGGCGACAAGAAGATTGTTCATTTGAAAAAGGGTGAGACGAGTATTACGCGAGAAGTTGATGAGGTGCTCATTGCAACAGGAAAAGTTGCTTCCCTTGATTTTGCACCGGAGAAAGCCGGTATTAGGATAACTGATCACAAGTTGAAAGTGAATAGATTTTTACAAACAAATGTAAGTTACATATTTGCAGCAGGAGACATAGTTGGTCCCTTCCAATTTACCCACACTGCAAATTACCAAAGTTATTTGGCAACGAGGAATGCATTTGCCAACAAGAAAATTCCAGCAGACTATTCAGTGGTTCCACGATGTGTATTCGTAAGCCCTGAAGTTGCATCTGTTGGATTAAGTGAAAGGCAAGCTGTGGAAAAAGGGATCCCAATTATGAAAGGGATGGCTCCAATTGCAGTCGTTGGAAGAGCAAACACAGCAAATCAATTTGATGGATTTATTAAAGTAATAACTGATAAAAGTGGAGTAATCATCGGTGCCTCGATTGTTGCACCAAGAGCAGGAGAGATGATCCATGAGTTAGCTCTCGCTATGAGACTGAAGGCAAAGGCGAGCGTTCTGGCTGACATGATACATGCGTACCCTACGTATTCGGAAGCCGTGAGAGTTGCTTGCAGTATGGTTGAGTAGAATTATTTCTAGGGTTTGAGTATCACCCACCATTTGGCATACCCATTATAAATTGAGCTAAAAGTCACTTGCTTCCATCCTAATTTTTCCAAGCTTGCTGAAGAAGTTGAGGAAAGGTCTACAATTCTTAAGCCATATTTGCTTCCTAGTAACTTTGTTCCTGCAACAATGTCACAGCTCTGATCAACAATTCCTATCGGGGTTCGCGCGTACCCTTTTTTCATATCGGCAATAAAGGACATTGATAAAAGTTTGCCGTTATAATTTCCATCGTAGTCAAGTCTTGGACAACTGTACACGGTATACGGATTGTTGTGTGTTTGCTTTTCAATTAGGGAATTAATTTCATACATCTGAATAGTAAGTCCGTCTTTTTTTGACTCGAGTTGAATTCTTTTTATTGGGAAGAAAACCAATAAGATAAGCATCATTATTACGAGTACCTTTCCAAATTTCTTTTTTCCTGACCATAAATAATGAAGCGGAAAAGCAGTAAATAGAAAAATATATGGGCGCAAATAATTTAGGTATCCAAAAAAACGTGGCCCAAAATAGTATCGTAAGAGTACAAAGTTAAGAATGAAAGATAGAATAATAATTAAGAACACCTTGTTTATTTTTTTCTTGATAAAAAGGTAGGCAATAAGAACAGCAAAGACTGTCATTATTCCAAATGCAAAAACAGATGGAATTCCCAATGCATCACCCCAAAATTTTGGCCAAAAATCAAAAAGGTACGTAAGCCACCTATTTGGCACCGCAATTTTTTGTTTGTCGTAAAGTAAAAAATGAATAATATTTCTTGTATTAAACCAATGGTTGTTTAGTTCAAAAAATATGTATGGAAGGAAGGTTATAAATACTCCTACAGCACTTGAAAGAAATCCTGACACTTTTCTCTGCTTAAGTAAAAGTACGAGAGGAAAAAATAGTAAGCCAATCATCTGAAAATGAAGACTTATTCCAATTCCAATGGTGACCCCAAGAAAAAAATTCCACCAAGTGGATTTCTTTTGTTTAATAATTATTATAAAAAGAAGCAGAGCGCCCGCAGCAAAAATATTTGTTACATTATGTGAGGTAAGGTGGGTACCAGAAATTATCTGTGTTGGTGAAATTGCAACAAGAAAGGCTAAAAGTAGGCCGTATATTTTCCCATACAATTTTTCTCCAATCTTGTACATAACGGGAATATATGCAATTGAAAGAAGCGTTAAATATATCCACGGAGCATAATTTGTTGGGAGTATGTAGGTTGCAAAAGCCAACTGGTACGCGTACATTGGCCCAAAAGTAAAAGGGCCAAGGGAAGAAAATGCGCCTGTAAAGGGTAGTTGAATATCTCTTGCAGCTTGAATACCGATAACAGCATCTCTTACTGTTTCCTCTCCCAAGCCATATCGAAAAGGGAAGTTATAAACCCGTAGCAAAATGCCAAGTAGAATAATACCTACGAGAAGAATTGGAATTTTTCTCACTCCACATTCTACTATTTTTAAACTTTTCGAACAATTGTAAAATTACAATCCTATAGTTGAAACAAGTCAGGTGTTTTTATATAATGCATAATGTTATGACAGAGCAAAAAGACAATCATCAACATATTTCAAGTCTTGTTTCATCAGGGTTTGAAACTACAAATCGCATACAATTTCATACAAAAGCGATGACTGAAACGGTAGAGGGGTATCCAGAAAGAACAAGTTTGCCCAAAGGCGTAACATGGCAAACTCTTGATAGGCAGAATTATCATCCAGCAGAATATACAGCAGAAAAGCTATTGGGCGATACTCCGCCTGTGTGGGCAGATCCTCAAGACATTTCAAAATTGCCTCATGATTTTATAAGTTATGAAGGAGAAGTAGAGTTTGACACTAACGGAAGACCGCTCAATCCTATCGGACCAACGGGTATAACTGGGCGCGGTGTTTTGGGAAGATGGGGAGCAAATTTTGCAGTTGACGCAATTGTTACGAGGATTAATATTGATGGATTTCTTGAAATGGTAACAATACAAAGAGAAGATGGTGGTGAGTTTGCGACACCTGGAGGATTTGTCGACGAAAATGAAGAAACAACACACGCGTTGCAAAGAGAATTGGAAGAAGAGACGACAGCTACGCTGAGTTTTGAAAGTGCAACGCCTGTCTATACCGGCTATGTTGATGATCCTCGGAATACAGATAATGCTTGGATTGAGACAAACGCCTACCACAGACATTTAGCGAGAGGTGTAATCATTCCACTTGAAGGAAAAGATGACGCAAGAGATGCAAGATGGCGAACTATCAATAAAGAGCTTTTAGAAGAGCTATATGCAAGCCACGCATTCAATGTTAAAAAAGCAATCGCCCTTTGGGGAAAAAAGGAGGGCAAGATTGTCGATTCTGAAGGTAAAGTTCTTAATTCCACAAAATAACTCTTACGTTTCCCGTTGCATCTTATTTTTAGAAACACTATAATCACACGTCATATGAGAGAACGAGAAACACATGTACAACCGGAACTTCTTACAAAACTAGATACTATTGGACTTACTCACCCTGAGTATATTAGCGTTTGCTATGCATTGGTATC
>CAZKYX010000042.1:1815-4600 GCA_964557125.1 uncultured Gammaproteobacteria bacterium | reverse complement strand
GATAGCCTCAAAAATCTCCGACAAGCTGAATAGAAAGCAAAAAACAAAAATCTAGAAACAAAAAAGCCAAACGTAAGTATTGACATGCAATTAATTTAGTGTAATAATCACACTAAATAACATTACGCTATGGAAAGAAAAAATTCATATAAAGAACGAGAGCATCATTCAATTGAGGATTTCAAGGGAATAACGGCAGTTGCACAGATGGAACTTTCAAAATTCATGAAAGAACATCCGAATGCGAAATTTGACAGTACTTCTCCCTTTGCATTTTCAGGTTTTGGGACATGCAGCTATGCTGACACAATCACTTACTATCCAAATGGAACTATATGGTATGGGGTTCACGAAAAAAAATACAGCGAAGAAGTAACAACACCCGAGGACTATAAAAAAATATTTGATGATAAGCAAAAGACAAAAAAATTTATTGCGGAACACCTTGATAAGGGTCCTATTATGAGAGATGGCAGAGATGACAGGGGAGACAAGAGTAGGGCTGATTACCCACTCTGGTTGTATACATATTCAGAAAATAAAGAATTTAGAAATAATTTCGCAGCATCGGTTAGTGAACTTCTTATCGACGAACTTTCAAAAAAACAACCTGAGTATGAACATGAAAAATCATTAGAAAAAGTTACTGAAAAATTCAATGAAGGTTATCATAAGGGAAGCATCGAACACGCAGGTAAGCTTTTGACAGATGGAGACATGCGTGATGCATTATGGAGAAATGGATTGGATTACAACCTTAGCTCAGAAGATGAAGAATTCAAGAAATATTTTGTTGAGGAACTTGGAAAAACAATAAGACCTTGGAAATCATTTGAGGAATTTTTAGAGAAGAAGTGGGGGAAGCCAAGCAATGAGCAGAATATGTTAGCAGCAAAAAGGGGTTTCGAGTACGACAATGAGCATCCAGCAATTCACTTTAGTGAAGCATCAGAAGAATTTAAAAGGAGTTATAAAAAGCGATACCTGAAAAGAGAGGCTGTGAAAAATGGAGTCCGTGAGATTGAAAAGGATACGGTTAGGCTTTCGGGTCTCCTACAGATTGCGGAAGGAGTAATCTACCCGGATGAAAAGTTCGAAAATCTTAAAAATATATTTATTGAAAAAATTAAAGAAGGTTTGTTTAAAAACACCCCAGAAGTAGAATACACAGGTATTCCAGACTACTATGCGATGCTATTAAAGCTCACCGCATCAATCCAAAATACATCTGAGCTTGACGATTTTTGGATAAACGAAATAAACAATAGTGGCAAAGCAGAACATTCAATTACTGCAATTGACGCTCTTCTGGTCGGACAGAAAGATGTTGTAGCCCGCCGCAAAAAAATTCCAGATATTTTAGACGCTATACAATCACAGACGATAGTCATGGATCAGGAGCAAGCGTACGCATTTGTACCTGGACTTTTAACGTCTCGCAATATGCTTGCAGAAGCTGCAAGAGTAATAGCAACCTTATGTGAAGAAAAGAAAAAGCATGTCAGGATAAGCCGTGATGCAAAAGTACTGGATATCCTGCAGGATTTTGAAATAGGGAGTGGCGAATATACTTTTACCTATAAAAGGTACTCAGCTGAAGATGTTCAAGAAAAAACAGCAAGAATAAATCTTTATCAAGACTTGGTAACTGGTGACGCAGAACTAAAAGATACAATTGATAACTTACTTGAAAAAGGGTTCCCTATTAACAACAGCGTCATGATGACCTCATTGGAATCTCAGAAAACTGAGAAAGGCTACAGGGGAATTTTGGCTTTAAATCAAACATACTTTCCGTTTCTGTTAGAAAACAATGGAAGCAAATTTGAAATGGGAAAAATTTTAGAAAGCAAAACCGTACTTTTTGGAGATGACGACAGAATGTTTGAGGACCGTAAAATTGGACTCGAAAATTATGAAGATGCATTTACAGAAGATTTTGGTGGTGCTGAGCTTGCAAACACTAGAATTAATATGCAAGTAGAAATATTCAAAGAAGAAGGTAGGATTGGAGCGGGTGTCGGAACTCTAAAAAATAAATTGGACACCCAGTCTTATCAGGCATTAAAAAGCACCGTCGAGGCAATAGTTGAAAAATACTCCGAGAACAAAATATTTCTTGACAAAGCCTATACTTAGTGTAATAATAACACTAATTAAACTTTAGAATTTATACATATGAAAGAAAACGCACAATTCATCCCTCTCGAAGATATCGGGACTCAGGACAAGCCAGTAATGCTAAAGGGCACCGGAGTTGTTCTTGGGAAATTCTACCCACCACACAAAGGTCACAAGCTTTTAATAGATACTGCTACAGCCGGCTGCAATGCACTAACAGTTGTAGTTTGTGAGAAGCCAACTGAAAATATACCAGGGGACCTGAGACGTGATTGGATCCAAAAAATTCATCCTGATGCTTATGTTAAAAAGTTGTGGGACGACTTTGGAGATAGAGATAACGATTCTCCTTTTTGGGCAAAAAAGACAATTGAATTTTTGCGATTCATTCCGGAATTTGCATTTACGTCCGAAGAGTACGGAACAGCATGGACAGAAAATATGGGTAACACACATGTTCTTGTTGATAAGGCTCGTGTGCAAATACCAATTTCAGGAACAAAAGTGAGAGAAAATCCAGAAGCAGCGAAAGACTATTTAGAACCGGTCGTCTGGGAATACTTTGCCAGTAATGCACAAAAACAGGAGGTAGCAGCATGAATGAATTCTTAAACTTTTTCAATATAAACACCGTTATGTTTACGGTTATGAATTACCCAATGAG
>CAZKYX010000042.1:0-1715 GCA_964557125.1 uncultured Gammaproteobacteria bacterium | reverse complement strand
ATGGGGAATATCCATCTACTATTACCAATGATATTCAAAGAAGCTGCTTCATATCCACTTCTTGATGCATTCACAACGGTTATGAGTTTTGCTGCAACTATCCTTCTTATTCGCCGAAAGCTTGAAGCATGGTACTTGTGGATTTTGGTTGACATCATTGGCATCGGTCTCTATTGGGTAAAGGATGTAAAATTCATCGCTCTTGAATATGTAATTTTCCTAATCATTGCCACAGCAGGGTATTTGAAATGGAAGAAGATATATGGAGAAAGAAAAGAGAATTAAAACAATATGTGTTTTAGGAGCAGAATCAACAGGAACAACTACACTCGCAAAAAGTCTTGCAAAGCACTATAAGACTGCCTGGGTTGCCGAGTATGGAAGAGAGTATTGTGAAAAAAATAATAAGCTTGAAAACGATACATGGACAAGCGAGGAGTTTGAGCATATTGCCTTAGAGCAGAACAAGCTTGAAGATAGGTTCAAGGAAAGGGCAAACAAGATTCTTATTTGCGATACAAATGCTTTTGCGACAAATCTTTGGCACGAGCGCTATATGGGATTTATGTCACCGACAGTAAAAAAATTGGCTGATACACGTGCATACAATTTGTACATTTTGACAGACGTTGATATTCCCTTTGTCCAAGATGGGACGCGTGATGGAGAATTTATTCGTCACGACATGCATAAGAGGTTTTTGGAAGAATTGCAAAAGCAACAGACCCCTTTTATAATTGTCTCAGGTTCGCGCAATAAAAGGATTAGCGATTCAGTGAGAGTAATTGATACAATATAGATATGGACAACATTTCCCACCCACGAGTTGCAGCAGTTATGGTCATCCTCTCAATACATGAAGGGGAGCTAAAGGTAGCCTTGTATAAAAGAGAAAGAGACCCTTTTGAGGGTGTTTTATCTCTTCCGGCGGGACTATTGCTTGAAGGTGAGGCACTGGAAACGGCTGCTAGCAGGGTGCTTGAAGAAAAAACGGGCATCACAAGGGTGTACCTAGAGCAGCTCCATACATTTGGTGATGTAAAAAGAGACCCAGTTGATAGAACCATTGGAGTCAGTTATTTTGCATTTGTTCCTTTTTTAGAAATAAAGAATGATAGGCAAGCAGCTGAGTGGACCAATGTGAGAGAGTTACCAGTACTCGCTTTTGATCATGCCAAGATTGTGAATTATGCGCTGTCAAATATTAGGGAAAAAATATTATTCTCTAATATTGTTCATTCTCTGTTGCCCGACTCTTTTACCCTCACTCAACTGCAAAAGATTTATGAAGTTATTCTTGAAAAGCAAATCGATAAAAGGAATTTTAGAAAAAAGATTCTTTCTATGGATATACTTCAAAAAGCTGATGGTGTTTCGTCTGGTCGACAGCGCCCCGCTCAGCTTTATAAGTTTGTGAACCATCCAGTAAATCTCCTCATTTCCTAACTTTTCCTAGTTTTTTGTCATTCCGCTGACGTAGTCTTGAAATTTCTTGTTTCGGAATCTAAATAAGATCCTGAACTGAATTCAGGATGACGTACCAGTAATTAGTGCTTGACTATGTCTACTATATAGTGTATAAATAACACTATATATACATAGTGTATATATTAGACCATGAAATTATACATTTCATTTCCAAGCACTAGCCGTTTGGATATATGAAGTTCATTGACATTTTGGAGAAACAAATTCAATTAAAGTAAAGAAAGGAG
>CAZKYX010000041.1:0-7983 GCA_964557125.1 uncultured Gammaproteobacteria bacterium | reverse complement strand
AAAACTTGACGATAGGCAGGCAACTTTGTCATTGTTAGATTATACCTTCTATGCCCAAAAACACGCTTGTTCTAAAAACATTTTTATTATCATTCTTTTTAGTATTTAATTTCGTAATTACCTCATTCCTGCCAACAAACTCCACAAACGCTGCAACTTATTGGTTTATTCGAAACGTTGGTGGAACAATTTCTTGTATATCTGCTACTTTTGGAGGAGATCTTCCACATTACAACTCCCAAGCGTCATGCGAAACTGCGCTTGCAGGCGGGGCAGGCGTAGGATCAGGCGAAACAAGTGGAGGCGGTGGATCAAGTGGAGACTCATCCATCCCTTGTAATCCAACTTGTTCAATTGGCGGAGTATTAGAATTTGATACTGGCGATAGTGGTGGTAGCACAATAACTACAATTCTAACCGTCTCAATATCAATTGCTGCCGTCGTTGCTTTTATTCTTGCGGGTTTTGGCGCAGTCAGAATTGTTACTTCTGCCGGCAATCCAAGCGGAATTAATGCAGGTCGCGAAATGATAATTTCAGCAATCTCCGGTTTATTGTTTATTGTTTTTGCAGTCACAATTCTAGAAATAATTGGAGCCAATATCCTCAACCTTCCAGGCATAGAGGCAACCAGCGACATATACGCACCATAATGCTAAACGAAACCAAAAATATTGCTATCAGGCTAGGTGAGTCAGGTGTCGGTAATCCTATTACCGAATTCAACAGTGGCTCCGCTAGCTCCGTTGGAGGGTTTATCAGTAACGCAATGGTTTATTTTGTTTTTCCTTTCGCTTTTTTAGTTTCAATAATTCTTATTGCTATTGGTGCATTTCGAATAATTTTAAGCGGAGGCAATCCTGCCGGAGTTGCAGGAGGCAAATCTATGATAATTAATGCCGTCATTGGCTTAGTTATTATTTCTATCGCCTGGGCACTAACAGCATTTGTTTCCCAATCAATTCTTAATGTCTATGTCACCTAAAAAAATATTATTACCACTAGGCATCCTACCGCTTCTGGGGCTCAATATTAATGAAGAATTCCAACCAGCAGAAAACTTTCAATCAGTTGGCGATATTGGTACTGTTTTCTTGTCAATTATTTTTGGGCTAGGCGCAATTTTTACAGTCATCTTTTTAATCCTCGGGGGTATCAAATTTATTACCTCCGGTGGTGATCCAAATAAAACAGCGGCTGCAAAAAATTCAATCACATATGCAGTCATCGGCATGGTCCTTTTGATTCTAACTTTTGTGATAATGTATACAGTACAGGCACTATTTATTAATAATCCCAATCTATAAAATGTCGCTTTTTCACATAAAATCTACATTCAAACAAGCAATTTTTATTTTCCCAGGAATATTAATAATGCTTGCTATTTCTGCAGTCAATGTGATTGCAGCTTGTTCCACAGGATCTCAAGGTACAGATCAAAATCCCCTTGGAGAAATCTGTCCTCCAGCTGGCATACCAACTGAAGCTTCGGATGTAGGAAAAATCATTACGTTTGCAATAAAAATCCTAATGTTTGCAGGTTTTGTTATGGCCTTCATTTGGCTATTACTCGCAGGTATTAGTTACATTACCAGTAACGGTGAACCAGCAAAAACCGCAGCTGCTCAGAAAAAAATCACATACGCAATAATTGGCCTAGTTGTAATTATCTTAGCTTTTTCTATTTTGACTCTTGTCGAAAACGTCTTTAGCCTAAACGCAGGCTCTATTACTAGTCCAGAACTTCCGTTCTAAAAAACCTTGAAAGGGGGTGAGTCGTTATAAAAAAGTTAATTGCCGTATCCTCCTCAGTTGTTGGAACTATTGCTAGTTCTACAGCCGCATTTGCAGACGAAATTCAGCTTAATCCATACAATGTCAACGTAGCTGAACCAGGAGCAATCCTCAGCTTTGTGATTCAAATGATTATTTTTGCTGCATTCCTTATTGCTTTTATCTGGCTATTAATCGGTGGTATCAAATGGATTCTTTCCAGTGGTGACCCAGGAAAAGTCGCAGCCGCCAGAAATCAAGTAATTCACGCACTCGTTGGGTTGGTGGTTGTAGTTTTGGCTTTAGCCTTAATTATGCTTGTCCAAACCATTCTTGGTGTCAGCATTATTACTGGAGACAACTTCACTATTCCAACTCTATAAAAAGATTGGGAAAAAGTTTCTTCAAATATCGACCTGGAAAGTATTTAATACTCCAGGTCGATATTGTTTAGATTTACAATTAGATTTACTGGTATTATTTAAATAACTAGTGACAATGAACAAAAAATCTCTCGCAATTTCTCTTTTTTATTCAATTTTATTTTTGGCTCTTAATCAAGGTGTGTTTGCTGCCGCCGGAGGTGGTGGACCAGGCCCTGGTGGCGGAGGAAGCGAAGAACCTTCTCAGCTTTGTGACCTAATCGATATTATTGCCAAAGCTATAAAAATTATTGCTCCAGCAGCTGGAATTGGTTTTTTTGTAATGCTCATCTACGCCGGCTACAAATACATATTTTCATTCGGTAATCCACAAGGAGCATCCTCAGCCAGAAGCGCAATGATGACTGCACTCATTGGCGTAGTTGTGTTACTACTTATTTACGCTATCTTTAAGTCTCTTGAACTCGTTACAGGTATCAACTTACTCGACTACACACCAGAAAACACACAGTGTTAAGCTAGTTTTGTTAATGAAAAAACCTGCCCTAGTCCAAAAACCAGCTCTAGGATTTTCTATTTTTTTTATACTTGCACTAATCGTTTCTTTTTTTTCACCATACTCATTTGCCCAATACACTCTACCCAAAATCTGTGATCAACCAGAACCACCAAATGGAAGCAATCCAACTTATACTCCACCAACATGGAATGAACTAGAGGGTAAAACCGAAAGCGAATATCAGCCATCAAGAGCTATTGTTAATGCTTCAGGAGTTTCCGCGGTCGTTAATAAACCCGTTCTACCCTTTGCCAGATCAATGGCTAATTACTTAGAGGGCAAGTTTCAAACCGACTCGCACCGCAAAACAGACATTTCTCGACTTAACAACAACGAGCTTAATAATTTTAATGGGCCACTAATCAAAATTTTGCCCAAAAATAATATCGACAAGCTTCGTCAAACATATGTCGAAACTATCTTTCAATTATCTAAATCAGGCACAACTAAACTAGAGGAGGCTGCCACTGAATATGGAGACTACTGTGGTCAGCACTACCGTACAATCAAGGATTTGTATGACGCTTGGGGCAAACCTCTTCCCCCAGGACTTCAAGGTGGGGTGTCAGCCAAAGTCTGGTCTCAAACTTGGGGAAGATATTGGTCCAAATTCCCTCTAGTTACCAATTGGACATCCAGAGGTTGTATTTCATCGACTTCTGATAGTAACGACACATCAGAAACCTGCGTTCCTGGTCGTGACTTATTAATTGGTGTCCCCTCAGTTGCTCGTCTGGCTGCCTTATCTCAAATACTCCAACAAATCACACTCCAACAAGATGCAATCAAAGAATCTATAGAATTTAATCCCGAACCAGCCAAACCAGAAGGGCGTGAAGGTCCAGGCGAAGAATATATTATTCTCTACAACGCCTCTGGAACTGCGACCGACTCTGTTCAATACACCAAAAACGGCTCACTCCTCTCTTCTCGAATTCCCTACGTTGATTCTGTTTGGAAATCCTTATCTCGCAAAAAATCTGGCAGTCTAAGATTGTTCGGTCCCGGAGATTTTTGGAATAAGAATAATCAAGGAGAATTCTCTGATACTGCCTCGACAAGGCTTAAAGGCTTTGGTCAATCCAATCAAGTCTGGGCCGGCTACCTAGGAAGTGTTCAAACCGCCAAAGAAGTAATATTACGCACTATCACTCCAAAAGATATCGAAGTCAGAAAAGAATAACTTTGCAAATATCTAACCATTAAGCTTAAAATAAGCTATAACTTGCCTACCAATGCGTCTTAAGATCGTTCTGCCAATTATCGTAATATTTAGCCTTTTCTCAGTTTTTTTTAGCTTCAATCCGGCGCCTGTTTTAGCCCAAGCGGAAGACCCTTTCGGATGTGAGGAGGCTGCTGCTGGCTCTTCTCCCCCAGCCCCAGGCAGCCCTGCTGGAATTACCAACCCTCAACCGGGTGTCGGAGAAACAGTTCAACCTTATCAGCAATCCATTTGTCAGTATAAAAACGCACTAGACGAAGAAGATGTAAACCTTCAAAAGTTCAATCTTGGACTGATGGATAATTTGGCTTTTGGTATCAACCGCCAAATTACTGGTCTTCCTTCAACTGAAGCTGAACTTGAGTGTATAGAAGGTGGAGGTACCAACTGTCGAGCCGGAGCTGCTGTTCCATTTTTAATGAAAAGTATTGCCATGCTTTACACTGAAGAACCAGCTTCAGGTGTGCAATATCTGGCCGATATTAAATCAAAAATTACCGGAGAAACTTTAGCAGCCCAAACCGGTTACGACGCACTCAAGCCAACTCAAGCTCTCTGGACAACCTTCCGCAATCTCACACTTCTTCTCTATGTAATCTTTTTCATTGTCATTGGTTTTATGATTATCTTCCGCCAAAGACTAAGCTCAAGCTCCGTAGCTTCTGTTCAAGCTGTATTACCCAAAATTGTAATTAGCCTAATCCTTGTCACATTTTCCTACGCAATCGTCGGGCTAATGATTGATTTAATGAACTTTTTTATCGCCGTTATGATCCAAATTCTTTCAAGCGAAAGTGTTGCTCAACCTAGCTCGAACGGAATTTACTACGAAAACAACGTGTTTACTTTTATGCTCAAAGAGCTATTCCTTCAAAATATTTCAGGTATATTCCACAGCAATGACGATATTATTGCTGGCGCGATTGATCAGTTTGGTTTGCCAGATTTAATTGAAAAATTCAGCTCTACAATCCTCTCCGCCCTAGCTGTAGCAGTAATTGGAATAATGATGTTAGTAGCCACATTTCGAATATTTTTTATGCTGCTTATGGCCTACGTCAAAGTATTCTTTTACACGATTTTTGGGCCCCTCATGATTGGTATCGGTGTTATTCCAGGCATGCCAGGTTTTGGTCCTTGGATTAGAAATATTGCTGCCCAGCTTGCAACTTTTGTAATTACCATTCTTATGATTATCTTTGCAGCCTACTTCATGGGTGTTGGACAAGGCAGAATTACCTCGGGCGAAGCAACGATTACTGAAGGTGAGGGTTGGAACGCACCACTACTTGGCGGATTTACCAACGAAAAAGGTGCTAATGCCCTTAAATCACTTATCGGTATTGGTATTTTATTGGGTGTTCCGTCAGCTGCCAAAATTGCTCAAGATGCCTTTAAAGTTAAGGGTGGAGGATTTGGTGGGGCAATCGGTGGAGCTGCCGGAGCTGTTGCGGGCACAGGATTAGGCATGGCCAGACAACCATTTAATGGTGCAGCCACCAGAGCCAAAGCCAGAACTAGCGACTTTGCAGGCGAAAAACTAAGTAACACATTTAATCCTTGGAGTGCTCAACGAAGATATGACAGAGAATCGCGCACACCTGGTGCCTCCACTCCTATTCGCCAAGGTGGCGTACCAGGAGCGGCTGGCCCCACAACGGCACCGCAAAGTGCCAACCAATCACGAAACATTGCCATGGGCAGAAGAAGACCGTAAACATCAATCTAAAAAGGAATAATATTTTATTTTAAGTCAGATTTAATCTGATCAGCACTAACCTTAAACAAAGTCTTTACCCAACTAAAAGCCGTATCCTTTAAATTCTTAGGTCCAAAAACTTCTTTCGTCCAAGCCCCAACCATTTCGGCTTTTTTCCCAAGAGCAGGAATCGTGGCAATTTTTACCCCACCCACCTTAATATCTTTGCCCTTAAAGACTCGTCTCTTTAACTCATTCTCCTCTCTTTGACCTATTAAACCTGCCTCACGAGCCTTATGAATATAATCCTCAATCCTTCTTGCTCCCCAATTTTGCCTCTCGTTTTTATCTGTAAATGCATATATTCCATTAATTTTCATTTTGTATTTTAGTAGAGCCTCAATTACCTGCATATTAAAATTACGCCTATCCTCCGGGGTTTTGGAAAAATAACTTGCCATTAATGCTTTTGCCGATTCCTCATTAGGCTCTCTCTGAAAAGCTTCAAACTTGTCGTACATTTCGTTGGCTTGAGCTGTTGCCGCATCTTTATAAACATCATCCTTTAATTTATTTACCACCTCTGGATTATTACGAATTTCTCTCAACGCATCTACAGTCTTAAACCTTTCCAACCAATCAATAACATTTTTGGGATCCTCCGGCTTTTCCACTTTAAATGTCTCCGTCATCAGCTTAAACCCTGGATCTTCATAATTATGAAAACCTTTATCAAAAATTGGACCAGTTATATCCAAAACTTTCCCATTTATCTTTCCACCAGCCTCCAATACATCTTGAGGGTATCTCGTTTTAACTAAAATATTATCTTTATACTTGCCCGCAAAAATATATCCAATCGTGTCATCATTTTTTAATTTCTCTGGTGGAATTACTCTAATAGGTTTAACCACCATCGGAGCTATTGTGGTCTCAAGAAAACCAATCATATTATCCATTTCTTGACCTAAAATAATTTTTTTTGCCTTAAAGGCGTAACTTGCTTCTATCATCCTTTTGACCTCAGTATCCGAAACCAAATCCTCTACTCGTTCATTTGATCTGAATAAGCTAATTGCCTCGGTTGTGAAAAATTCGCCTGCCAACAAATCGTCAATATACTTAGCTTCCCAAGCTTTTTTAAGCTTGTACCCATCAGTTAGTAGCGTGGGATTTGCCGCAATTAATGCCTTTTTAGCATCTTCAGAGCTGGTTGTACGATAAAGAGTCTCCAAATCAACCATTTTTGTTGGATCCCTTGGATCTGGTACTTCCCCCCTTTTAAAAGTTCGCTTGTTGTTACCTAATAATGTTTCCTCTTCTAATCTCGCCTCTGCCTCTTTTTGATCCAAACCCAGCCCATTTAGTTCATCAAAAACTCGCCTATCGGCAATATATGCATCAATAATATCTCTTCTTAATTCTTCTGCTGCAAATAGTTCTAATAATGCTTCCTGATCCAGTTCTTTTAAAGCTTCGGTTATTTCAACCGCCCCTTTACCTTTGCCGGCCACAGCAAAATTATGTATTTTTGCTAACGCGTTAAATTTATCTTGATATTTTTGAATCTCCTCTGCATATTCTTGACCCCATCTTGGATCGTTGATTATTTCAAGAAGCTTTGTAATTTGAGGAATCCTCCTACTAATCCTTTCATCTTCAGCTAGCTCCAACTCTCTTAAAACATCCAGCCATAATGATTCAATTGGATTATAGTTTTCAATCGCGGCCAAAACCTCTTCTCTAACCTTCCCAAGCTCAAATTCCAAGGCTGCTGCTTTAAGTTCGCCCTCTCTACGCTCTGGAGTACCTGGATCTCCATCTTTTCTTAAACTCTCAACCTTATCAACAAACGCATTCAATGGATTCATTAGTTCGTTTCTATTCGGAGTCAAACCCCTAAAGGCCTTCAGGTTGGCCAAAATTGCATCTTTTTGTGTCTGTAGCCTTGTAAACAGCCTTAAACCTGCATCAAGATAGCGTTCTTTTTCTTTCTCAGTAGCCACCATCGACTCCAGCTCTGCTTTCAACTCATCTCTCCTTGCTTCTAGTGTTGCCCGTACTGCAGAATCTGCATTTTTTAACTCAAGCTCGATTAAGTTTAACTGTCGAATATATTCAATTTGTGTTCGATGACTTTCGTCTGTTTCCCTAGTTACCTCCTCATCCCTAGTCTGATGCTCAACCCCCATAGCCCTATCAATAGCGCTAAACAGTTGCGCCTCAGCCTGAGTGCTCGCCAAAGGCTGATCCTCAACCCTTGCCTGCTCTTCTAAACTAATAATATGTTTCTCGTTATCTGGCATAATTTAACTATACCCCATTATATCATTTTTAGCCTTAATAA
>CAZKYX010000040.1:0-8078 GCA_964557125.1 uncultured Gammaproteobacteria bacterium | reverse complement strand
ATGATAAAAAGGTACACGAGGATTTGGACTTGGCGATACATATAGCAAATTATGGGAGAGTGATGCTGGACCCGACTCTCATTGTTGAAACATCTGCTCGAAGATTTACTCAACCCTCACAACTTTTTGAATATCCTGCACGATGGAGAAAGACACTTTTTGATCATAATATTCCTAGAACTAAAGCAAAGCATCTCCTCCAAAAATATAAAGTTCATTTATGACTCATTTGAAAGTATCGGTTGTTATTCCAGCGTACAATGAGGAAAAATATCTCAGTGCAACGCTTGAAAGCCTCATAAATCAAACAGTAACCCCTTATGAAATACTTGTAGTAGATAACAACTCTACCGACAAAACAGTAGAGATTGCCAAAGAGTACCCTGTCAAAGTTATAAGCGAGAAAAGACAGGGTTTAAGTTTTGCTCGAAATAAAGGATTTAATGAGGCAAAGGGGGACATAATTCTCAGAACAGATGCTGATACAGTAGCTCCAAGAGATTGGGTTGAGCGTGTGGCTAATGCTTTTGAGAAAGACGAGCACCTCAATACATTTTCAGGTTCAGCTGTGTTGTATTATCCAGTTTTTAATGTTCTCTTTGATTTCTTGTGTTTTTATATAAATGATATATTTGGCTACAATTCTCTTCTCGGACCTAATTTTGCTATTCGAAAAAGTGTTTGGGAGGCTGTACGTGGAAAGACATGTGATGATGACAGAAGATTTCATGAAGATTTAGACATGGCAATTCATACCCAGCAGCTTGGTGGATACAAAAGGGATCTTGCTCTCAGGGTTTTGACTTCAAATAGGAGGACTTCGGGAATAAAAGGCTTAGTTTCAATGTACACCTACTTCCATGTGAAATGGAGAAAGACGATATGTACCAAGAGGCATCGTGAGTTAAGCAGATATAAGTGGATGAAAATATGGTAATGTGATGCCTTCAGGTTTGTGATACGATTTACATACAGAGGGGCCGTGCTCTCCGAAGCTTTGATAATTATGTATAAAGTAATTTTAAGTATGAAACCCCACTACGCCTCGCAATTCTTGCGGGCTACGAGGGGCGAAAGGGGGTGAATAAATTAATGGCAAAATCTCAGTTAGACAATTATATAGATAAAGCTGGAGAAGTGTTTGGAAAACTTCCACCTCTTTCAGTTAAAGCAAAAGAAGCAATCGTTGCGATAACTCCTTGGATTGCACTAGTATTTGGTGTACTTGGGGTAATAGGTTCACTCGGTGCTTTAGGAGTATTTGCAGTTTTCTCACCATTTGCAGCGCTTGGTGGGTATAACGCAGTAGGATATGGAATTATTTATTCAGTTCTAGCTATTGTATCTTCAGTTCTGCTTTTAGCAGCATTTCCAGGTACAAAAGCTCGAAAAGCAATGGGATGGAAACTCCTTTTGTTGAGCGAAGTAGTGAGTGTCGTGTCAAATGTGATTTCATTTTCAATATTTGGAGTCGTACTTTCACTCGTAGCACTTTACTTCCTATTCCAAATCAGAGCAATGTATAAATAGGTAAAAAGTCTTTAAGACATTTAACCATATGGTCGTCGCTCGTGAATTTTTTTCGTGGTTAAAGAAATCCCATCTGCTTGTTGGGTTGTTTTTTTGTGTGAAGTAAAACGTAGTGTTCTGGTGCTTGCCGATACACAATATACGTGTTGATGCACCTTCGTATAAAACTACGGCGGCATCAACTCTCCGTAGCTCAAGCAGAGCATAGGATTCCTAGATGTTCGAGTTGACAAATGATAATTCGTGCTACTATACTGATTATCCTATGAATTCTATACATCTAACAGACGACAATTTTGAGCAAGAAGTCTTAAATTCAACCACCCCCGTTTTGGTTGATTTTTGGGCTGAATGGTGTCAGCCATGCCAAATGCTTTCTCCGCTCGTAGAGGAGCTTGCAGCAGAGTATGATGGTAAGCTAAAGGTTGGAAAAATGAATGTCGATGAAAATATAAAAACACCAGGAAATTATGGCATTATGTCCATTCCAACCCTTATTGTCTTTAAAGACGGCAAACCAGAGAAGACAATGGTGGGAGTGCAAGGTAAAGATCAGCTTAAAAAGACCTTAGGCGAGGTCATGTCAAATTAGCGTATAGCAAATAGCGTACAGCGTATAGTTAAAAGATAAGAATCTTTACTCGCTACGAGCTTCAGCTAGGCGCTATTTTTTTATCAAAATATGGAACATAACACAGTCTACGACACGATTATAGTTGGAAGTGGTCCTGCAGGACTTACTGCTGGTATTTATATGAGTAGAGGGAGTCGAAAGACTCTCATCCTTGCTGGCAGAAAATGGGGAGGACAATTGATGCTAACAACTGAAATTGAGAACTTTCCCGGATTTCCAGAAGGCATCATGGGACCGGAGCTTATGAAAAAAATGCGTGAGCAAGCAGCAAAGTACGGTTCTGAAATTCTGGATGTCAATTTTGCCCGCCTGCAATTGCCTGAGCAAAGCGATGGCGGGCAGGTTAGTGCAAGCAATGGAAAAGGGGTATTTACAGTTATATCAGATGATGATAAAAAATATTACTCAAAAAGCATTATTATTGCAACTGGAGCTGACACTAAATGGTTACAGATAAAGGGTGAACAGGAAAAAATTGGTCGGGGTGTATCTTCGTGTGCACCATGCGACGCGGCATTCTATCGCAACAAAAAAGTTGTCGTAATTGGTGGAGGAGATAGTGCTATGGAAGAGGCTTTGGTGCTTACAAAATTTGCATCAGAAGTCTACATTTTTCATAGACGTGATAGCTTTAAGGCTTCTGATGTCATGCAGAAAAAAGTGTTTGAAAACGAGAAGATTAAGGTTATTTGGAATACTGAACCGGTAGAAATATTGGGTGAGATGAAAGTCGAACGGGTTCGACTAAAATCAATAGTCAATAATCAAGAATCAAAAGTACGTGTAAAAAGTCAGAATCAGGAGAAGGAAATGAGCATAGAAGAGCTGGGTGGAACAGCTTTGCCAAGTAGCCAAGTAACTAATGACCAAGAACTATTGTGGGAATTTCCTACAGATGGAGTATTTGTGGCAATTGGACATATTCCAAATTCTGCCATATTTGAAGGAATAGATCGAGACGAAAAAGGATTTATTAAGCAATATCCGGGCTCAAAGACAAATATTGAAGGGGTTTTTGTATCTGGAGACGTTCACGATAGTACTTACATGCAAGGAGTAACTGCTGCTGCTTTTGGCTGCATGGCAGCCTTGGATGTAGAAAAATACCTCGAAATGCAGGGTTAATAAAGCCTTCCTTCGGGGAAGCCACATTAGATGATTTTAAAGCGAAATTGGTGGCTTTTTATGCCAATTCAAGGGCAATTCAAGTAAGATTACTTAATATTTCGTTTTAATATCTCCAAATCGTCTCTTAGTGCAATAATTCCACTTGAGAGAGTAAGAATTTCCTTTTCAATATTTTTAAGTGAATTGCTTGATTGAACGTGGGCAAGCTCTTCTTCAGATTGATTTTCTCCATCTGCACCAAGTTGGTCAATGTCTTGAGAAATCTCTTCAACATCTTCACCCAAGTCTCTAACATTTTCACGGATCTTTTTAATATTTCCCTCAAGTCCTTCAACATCTTCATGTATTTCGTCAAATTCACCCTCAAGTCCTTCAACATCTTCTTGAATTTCGTCAATATCCTCCTCAACATCTTCAAGACTTTGTGTATTTTTATTCACTGAAAGCTGGATGAAGAGCGAAAGATAAATAGCCTCGAGTGACACCACGGTGGTCAATACGAGAAGAACATCGTTGAGAGGAGTCCCATTAAAGTAGAAGGCAAACGCAGCAATAAATAGGAACGTATGCACGATAATAGACATTGGGGTTCCCACCCATTCGGTTATTTGAATAGCTATTTTTTCAAGCTGAGTTTCTGATTTTTTCGTATTTTTTACCATAATCTTTAGGAGGGCCGAAAAATTAAGCGTTCGACATTTTATTATATACCTTAAGTGGATGCTTGAGAATCAAGAGAAATGAGACTGTTTTAGTTAGCTGCAGCTGCTTTTGTGCTTGCTTGTGATGAAGCAATTCCAGATTTTGGGGTATAGCTGGTAAAAAGCTGTGAGCATTGAGTTCCTTGGCAGGCGCCACATGAATATACATGGTCACCCTCAATTGCGCTTCTGTGGATTGGTGAATTCAACCACCACAGCACTGTTCCAGCTTCATTCGAACCATACTTTGCATTTTCAGTAACCCAATACGGCAAATTTCTATTATAAAGACCCGAATGAAGCCCTCCTTTGACAAACAGCTCACTGTATAGCTCAGTGCTGCGGGTTGTAGCAAGTTGGCACAAAGCAGCGTCTTTTAGAAACGCAGGTTTTCCAATAGTAGCCCTGTGAGCATTAATAAGCTCCAAAATGAGGTCTGAATTAAGATTGGTTGGTTGTGTTGCTGAAAGGTTGTCAGCAGGCGCTTGTACGACTGGTGCCGCAGGTGTTTGGGTAACCGTCGGTTCGATAACTGTAGGTTCAATTATAAATGTAGTGTTGGCGCCGCCCAGAGGGCTCTGCCCGGCGGGAACAAAAGTAGTAGGCTCTGTTGCATATGCAATAGTACGCGTCTGCTTCGCCTCGTTTTTCACAGAATTTTCAGTTTGGGTAATTGCCTTTAGGCCACATTGTGACGTCAAAGCAACGAGCTTTTGTGTGAGGGGGGAATCACAAAGTTTGTTTGTGAGAGTAGGAGAAGGAAGCGTGATGCCTTCTCGGGCGTATGTTTTGTGTGATGCTCCTGTAAGTAGAAATACTACTAAAGTCAGAAGTATCGTCAATCCTGCCTTTGACATAACTTTTGAGTGCTTTTGTACAGACGCTTGAATGCGTTTGTATCGGGCACAAGTACGAATTCTACCAGATGAGAGATGTATGTCAAGGTTTTTGAGATGGTAATTTAGCCTCAAAACGTCAGGATTTTGTCCATTTTGAACCAAAATATCACCTGTTTTATTTGAAGTCAAATTTGAAGCGTTTCGGAAAAATCCTGCTTGGCAGGCCAAGAACATTATCTTGTCCATTTTGAACCAAAAAATCAAGCAAAAATAGGCTTTGAAGCTGTCTGGGGCTAACTAAAGACCATTTTTAATCCATGCTTTAAAGTAAGGATTGGAAAATTCACCAAAGAATGCATTACCCGTTTTGCCAACTGTTTGCTTTACCACAAAATTCATAAAACCTCTACATTTTGTATCCAACTCATCTTCATTTCCAATTATGATGTTTCCCATTCCTGCTTTGGCCGCATTCATTTCCTCCCGAAGTTTTCTTACCAAATGAGGATAATAATCAATTCGTGCGGTTTGTCCACCAAGGTCTGCGAATTGAACGGCCAGTCTAACAATTTGTGCTTCTTTACGTTTTTCGGGTGAAAAAGTTTCCAGTTTTTCTCTTGCTTCTTCTTTATGTTCTTGGGTAAATGGAAAGTTAGTTGTATGAATTCCAAGAGATACCAGTTCCTTTATGCGTTGCATATTCATTGTTTTTGGAACCCCGAGCTTTTCGATTATTTCTTCAGCACCTTTCATGCCTTCTGTCACATGTACAGGAGTTCTAGCAGCGTAATTTTCATGTGGCCCATTGAGTGGATAACCAATGTCATGAAGAAGTGCACCTATCGGAATGGCAAATGCACCTTCAGGTGTTACATGCCCTGAGAACTCATCATTGCGTTCAAGAATTGCACGCGTAACCATAATTGCATCATAGGTCGCTTGGTAAATAGAATGCTCCTTACCGTGGTAGAAAAGATTAGCACCCGCCATCCCTTGTTTTCGGGCATTCTCCTCACATCCAAAAAGCTCTTTCGTAGTTTTGTAATATTGCGAGAACAGTAAGAATGCTTCTTGAGTGTTGGTGTTTTCGAACACTGTATGCTCGAGAAGCTTGTGCATGTGCTGGAACGTCGCAATCTTCACAATCTTTTCATCTTCTTCTGCGGTGAATGGATAATGTCCGATTTCTAACTCTTTCATACAAGGTGAGTTTAGTCTATGAGTGAGACGTATTCTGTTCTTTGAGGAACATTAACAAAAAGTAATTTTGCGGTGGGAGAGAGTGATTTTGTTTTGTTCTTGAAGTAAATTTAATACCTCTGTAATGCGAGCGCGCGTAGCTCCAATAATTGAAGCTAATTCTTCATGTGTTAACGTAATTTCTTCATTAGGAAAATAGCGTTTTAAGACTTGCAAAATATTTTCAGTTCTTGTGATAAGGTTCTGGGTTAATAGATCTTCCACATGTTGATCTGTTTCTCGGATTCTTTTGGAGAGTGAGGATAAGAGGTGAATGGCAGTATTAGGATTTTTCTTCAGCATTGCTCTGAAATCATAACTGGTCAGTATGAGTACAGATATATCAGTAATTGCTCTCACGTACGCTGAGCGCGGTCCGTGGTCAATCAGTGCCATTTCTCCAACAACATCACCCGCGCCTAGTACTGCAAGACTTACCTCTTCACCGTTTTCGTTCGTTCTGTATACGTTGACACTTCCCTCAAGGATAAAATATGCAGCTTCAGAATGCTCTCCCTGCTGTATAAAAACGGTCTTTGATTTTATGGTTTTTTGACTGGCAACTCGAGTGATGGCTTCAATTTCGTTTTGGGGAAGTCCTTTAAAGAGGGAAAAGCTTTGTATCATGGCGTTTGTTATTAGCATCATATTATAACTCAAATCTTGAGTAAGTGTAATCTTGACTACATCTTTTTTCTGTGCCTTCAGGCACAATACAGGTATGAATGAAGTAGAAAGAAAAGAACTAGAACAAGTCAGGGCACAAGTTGCGTGGGAAGACGTAATGAGTAATTATGATGCCCCCCGTGAAGCCAAAGATGAGATATTCAAACATATACTCACAGAATACAATTCGGGAAGGGCATATCACAATTTAGACCATGTAATGAATATGCTAACGGTTCTTGAGAAAGTTAAGCCTTCTGCGCAAAATTATAATACCTTAAGGCTTGCAGTTTGGTTTCATGACGTTATATATGATGCAACCAATTCTGACGAGAATGAAGATAAAAGCGCACGGGTAGCTGAAAAGAGTCTCCCATTGTTGAATGTTCCCGTCGATGAAGTAGCAGAGGTTGCTCGACTTGTGAGGATGACAAAAGAGCATAACGCTAAGGAGGATGATAACGACGGACTGCTGCTTGTCGACGCAGATTTCGCAATATTGGGGTCTGATAGCGAAACATACATGAAGTACGCTCAAGGCATACGTCAGGAATATAAAAAATATAACGATAAAGAGTTTGCCGTTGGAAGAATAAACGTACTTACAGGTTTTTTGAATAGAGAATCAATCTTTCACCACCAATCAATTAAAGGGTTATTAGAAGAAAGGGCAAGAGAAAATATGAAGCGGGAAATCGAGATATTGCAAGAACAGGCACGTCGATATGACGAAACAAAAAACCTATATTTTGATGATCCTGCGAAAAACTAAGCAGCTTTTGGCAGCTTAATTCCTTTAAAGTAACTCATCAGAGAAATACTTCCGTCGGCTTGTTGAATTTGAAGTTCTTCTTTATGTGGATTTGAAATATCCTGCAAAAGCGAAACAAGTCCCTTACTTTCAGCATATTTCACCTTTTTTTGAAGAGACTGAGGCGTTTCATTTCTGCCTACTCTTACAAATCCCGTTGCCAGAATTTCTCCTCCATCAATTTTTGCTGGGTCACTATCAAGTAAGTGAATCGTATAGCCAGATATTTTCTTTTTATCCGCAATTACTGCTTCATGAATTGCCATATCCATCCACTGTGAGCCCATATATTTTTCATGCACAGCGGGGTGAATGTTGATGATACGGTTGGTAAACGCTTTCAAAGTCTTTTCTCCAACTATTTTCATCCACCCGGAGCAAATTACGATATCAACACCGTGTTCCATCAGTGTTGCAGCAATCGTTTCATCCTCCATTTGAGGGTGTGTCACACTACTAACGTGTCTATTAGGAATACTAAGAGTATCTGCAATTCTAAGTGCCATAGCTTTGCTGTTGTTGCTAATTAC
>CAZKYX010000039.1:0-8956 GCA_964557125.1 uncultured Gammaproteobacteria bacterium | reverse complement strand
CTAGATGGGCATTCCACTCGCGGGAGTGAGACAGATAATCACACGTGGACTTCGGAAGAAGACCAAGCACATTTTATGAAAGTGCTAGAAGAATCAACGCTTGTCATCATGGGAAGTGCAACGTACGAGCCGGCAAAAGGCCAAATGGAACACAACAATGAAAAACTTCGGGTTGTCATTACGAGAACTCCTGAAAAATATGATGCAGAAAAGATTGATGGACAATTAGAATTTACAAATGAGAAGCCAACTGAGCTTTTGAAAAGACTGGAAAGTCAGGGTTACACGAAGGGACTTCTCGTAGGGGGTGCGAGAACCAACACGGAATTTTTTAAAGAGGGTCTTGTTACGCAGTTATGGCAGACAATAGAACCAAAAATACTTGGTGTTGGGAATGGAATAATTGGAGATGAAAAAGTCGATGTATCCTTAAGACTTTTATCTTCTGAAAAAATGAATGAAAAGGGAACCCTACTTTTAAAATACGCGGTTATATAAAATCTAAAAACTATTGCTGACTCAAAAAAAATGTTATGTTTTTTACACATAATTCTTTTTTTTCTGATAATATTCAATCACTATGCTAACTACCGACAAAAAAAATGAGATTGCCAAAACAATTCTAGACGTTCTTATTAAATTGCTGGAAAAAAACAAGATTACGGATGAGCAGGGAAGGGAAATGGCAAGGGTTGCAACTGAAGAAATATACAGAGCAAAAAATGATTTTGATTTACCCAAAATATATTCAGCTCTCAGTCGAAAATGGCCAATTTTTAAGCTAGATGAAATCATAGAATTAGGAAGGCTAGATAAAAAAGAAGAAGCAGAAGTTGCAAAAGGAGTAGAAGAACTTATTAAAGTTGGGAAATTAGACAGGGCGTTGATGCTTGCAAGGACAGAAACAGAAGATGATAAGTAAAACTCACTGGATATATTTCTACTGTCCAGCAACATTCATCCAAGGCACTACACAGATGGTGTTCTCATCCAACTGAATAATTTTTTCTTCCACTTTTGGGTCATGAAAATCTCCTTGGACACTGTCGCAAGAAAATTCCAAATACTGCTGTACTTTATCTTCTTGGCGCGCTGAACCGGTTTTAAGAATTCCACCTTCAATTTTTGTTCCAATTGGTAGTTTTGCAATCGTATCAACTTGAGTACCATCTGAGTACTTATCTCCTGCGAAAGCCTTAACATCAATAGTCCCGTTTTGCTTGACATTTCCTTTCTCATCAAATCCCAAAACCACCCCCTTTTCCATATAATTAAGCGGCTTTAAATTCTCGTTCTTGATAGTAGCAAATTCCTCTTTGGACGTTTTTTGAAAATAATCAAGCTCAGCTTGAGCCTGAGGGGAAATTTCCCCACTAATACTAACGAACTCACTTTCCCCTCCACCATTTCCACCCCCACCCTGATACATTTTTGCCCCACCTCCTATTGAAGCAGCCAATAACACAATTGGTGCCAATCTTCGGGCATTTGATTTGAGAAAGCCAAGAAGCGAACTGGGTTTTTTTTCAGCTTTTGGCGTAAGATTATCGATTATTTCTTTTGTGGATTCTGGATGAAAACCTTTCTCTGTCTCTGGTAATTTTACCACTACTCCTTCTTCTGAACCGTTTTCCAAACTAGAGGCTTCGTCTGTCATACCTAGCTAGTGTAGAGCATGAAAAAATTACTGTCAATATATCTATTATTTTATATATAATATGTTTGTGCCTATTTTTGTAAATGAAATTATTTTTGAAGTCACTGAATAGAGACAATACTTCTACGCAGGGGTTTATTCCTTTTATCGTAGTTATACTTGTTGCTCTTGTTGCAATACCCGTAACGACAGTTCTGGTAAAAAACCAACAAGACCTAAGGCAAAGAGCCTATTTTACCGAAGGAGGTGAAGGAGGGGGAACTGAACCTGGTTGCCCAAATAATGCCGGTGGCGGACTCACTAATTACTGCTTACCACTAGATCTTTCCGGATGCCCGAATGGTTATTCTCATTATCCTTCATCGGACGGGGACCTTGCATGCTCCGCAGATGGAACTCCTCAAATGTGTTGTACGAAAAAAGCAGCACCAACTCTCCCACCCATACAATCCTGTGAACAAAAATACGGTACTGGATATGAGTGCCTAGATGCTTTCTCGCCGACTTGTGCCGCCCCTAATATAATCGAGAGCGCGACAGGTACTTCCTGTAATACCGGTGGAGCATACGCATGTTGCAAAGCGGTAGTGGGAAAACCACCAGGACCCACAGGAAGTTTTGCTACTAAAAGTTGTAATGGAGATACTATTGTAATAACGTTTAAGACTAGCTATGTTCCAAATGCAACATCATACAATGCTCTTTATGGAGTAGGGAGTTATTCAAACACCTCACTTGTCTCATCAAATGAATCAACCATTACAGTGTCAGGCTTTAGTCCAAACATTGATATTTACTATGACTTAGAGGCTTGCAATGCTCAGGGGTGCACCCTGGATCCAAATGGATATTTTGGCCCAATAAACACGGGCACATGCAAAACCACAACGCCCCCTTCTTGTGCCACAAAATATGGTGACTCTGGATATCAGTGTCTTGCTAACTCTTCAAATGAATGTCAATTTGGCACAATAAAAAGCACAAATGATACTGACTGTATCGACTCAGCTGGATTTAATGTAAGCTGTTGTAAGGCAGCAGCTAGCACTCCAACTCCTAGCGCAACACCAACACTTCAACCGGGCTCTTCCGTAACATGTGCTCAAAAATATGGAACTGGATATCAGTGTCTTGCTAACTCTTCAAATGAATGTCAATTTGGCACAATAAAATCGGACACAACTAACACAGATTGTGCTGATTCTCCTGACGTTGTCACCTCTTGCTGTAAGGCTGCTACGCCCACTCCAACGAAAGGGCAATGTCCGCCCAATAATTCCGATGGATCGACAAACACCTGTAGACAATACTCAAAATTCAGTCTTTCGAAGTGTCCCTCAGGAGAAACACAACTAGATGATGGAGGAGCTTGCTCTGCTAAATATTTCGGCTTGGAATACGCATGTTGCAAAGGACTACCTTATCAATGTGGATCTGACAAAGCGCAACCAGAATCATGTTTTAATGCATTTAACGGATGTCCAAGCGGTGCAAAACTATCATCACATGAACCCGGAACCTCCTGCAACGCAAGTGGAGAAGTGTGTTGTAGTTCTCCCTACCAATGCGAGGCAAAAGGCGGAAGATGTATAAATCCATTTAGTCAAAGTTGTACCGCTACCGAAACGGCATTTTCCGGTACTTTTTCCTCCTGTGGAACAACAAATCAAATGTGTTGCGTTCCTAATACCGCTGTACAAGAAATATATAGACGCGATCGTGGCTACACATGCAGCGATAATATTATTTACAACCTACAAGCTGGGCAGACAAAAAATAGTATTGATGTTGTTGATTGCAAAAAACAGGGAAAAGTATGCAAGGAGCTTTCTTCATCATCATTTACATACTATACATGCTTGGATAATAGCAATCCAGCTGCCGATAAGCTTGATGATGCCGATCACGCAACTGATCATTGCGGAACCGCAGAAAATAAAAACAAGATTTATGGCATCGGGCTTGTTGAAACCGATGAGATAGATACATTTGGAAATAAAATTAGCAAGTGGACGTATGATAAATTTCGACGAGATTGCACGGCCGAGGGTAAAATATGCACCACAATCGGTAATATAGGAATGTGCTCCACGGTACAGCTGAGCAATGAAATTGTTCCCGCTCCTGCCAGTCGTGTTACTAACAACAGCGGAATAAAGCAGGGAGAAAATTCTGTTAACACCATTATTAATGACTTCAGTGCTGATTGGTATGATAGCGCAACACACCGATGTGTAGATAATATGATAAAAACAGTTATTAGCACTGGAGACTATTCCCAAGTCATCACAGTAGATGATTGCAATAAAAAGAACAAGACCTGCATTGAAAAAAATCAAAAAATCTCATGTGGCTTACCTATCACAGTGGACTCTACAGCAATTGACCATATGTATTGCGGAGATACTACAACTAACTTCAATTTTGATGTTAACACATCAAATCTATTGTTAGCTGGTTTTTCAGACCTGCTTCTAAGTACGACAGGTATTGACATGGTTCTGCTCGCAAAAGATGCTGTTTTTACTGCAGATCAAAAAAAGGCAGAAGCTTATTTTGAGGGCAAAGGGTTATCAAAAGCAGGAACGCTAACAGCAACACAACTTGAAGAAGCTTTTATAAAAAAAGGGGTAGGCGCTCAAACCGCAAGGCTTGCCGCACTTAGGCTTCTTGGTCCCGCCGGATATGTTTTTAACCCGTCAAATGTCATACTATTCGTTAAAACAGGAACAGCTATTCTTTCATATAAGATTAGCGGGAATAATTTTGATTACTGGACTTGTGATGGAGACAGAATAGAAAAAAGGAGAATTGATGTAGATAAAGGCACTGCAAAATCCGAATATAAAAACTGTGACAAAGGAACCGCATGTAAAATATTCGATGATACGTGTGTTGTCTGTGCTAAAAAGCCCCTAGCTTCTTTGTCTGTTTTAGGTGAAGCAACTTCCTCGACTTGTCCTCTAAAATCATATGGCGATGCTAATTGTGATAAAAAAGTAGATAACAATGACCTACTTATCTTTAGAAAAGAAATTCTATCCAATTCGGGGATTACAGCAGATTTTGATGGTGACGGAAAAATTACCACATTCGACCTAGACAACTTTATTCCATCAAATTGATATGATAAATTTGAAAATACATAAAAAAAGAATAATTACAATAAGTGCAGTTATAATTATTGCCATTGGACTACCCACAACCATCTGGCTCATCTCCAAAAATAGCGACAATCGTTCACGCGCCTCTGGAACAACACCTACTATTACGATGGCTTCGCCTATCGCTGACTACCCCCTTGGCCTACCTCTTCCTATCGATATAACCATCGAGTCAGGCGGAATACCCATCACGGTTATCGACATAAAATTTAAATTCAATCCTTTATCTATGCAGATGGTAACATTCCTTTCAAACAACGCACTGGACACGGAGCTGACCTCAACAGATATTTCACAAAAACAGCAAGAAAAAGGAGAATTTCACTATCATGCTGTGGAAACCCTAGGCAAAAATATAAGCGGTACAATAAAACTTGGGCAAATTATAGTGACAGGGAAAACTACCGAAGTGTCAAAAATCGAAATCGTTTCAGCACAAATAGGTACAAATGATACACTTATAAATATTTCCACCTCACCACTTTCACTAAAGTTTAGTGGAGCAAACATAACCAACACCACACCAACGCAAGCCCCTGCTTCGTCAATCACCCCTCTTCCAACTGTTACCAATACTTCGGGACAATCAAAACTGACAGTAAAAGTTGCCATACCCGGAATCGGCTCAAATATTCAAAAAGGGGAAAATCAAAAACCTATGCGCACCAATCGGTCTGCAAAATTACAAATATATAATATCCAAAAAACTCTTGTCAAAACAATCGATACCACTCTAACATATACTCCATCAGAGTCGATATATAAAAATACTGTATCACTTGGAAACATACCCGAAGGACAATACTTAATAACCATTAACACTGACAATACACTACCTCAGACTTTTCCTTCAACTATTCCTCTGTCTCTCAACAATACATCAACAACAACCACACTTGTACTTCGCCCTGGAGACTTAGATGGCGACGGCGAATTAAATATGCTTGATTACACACAGCTGATTGGTTGCATTAAAAAAACTACATGCAATGCAAATGTGAAAGCAGATTTTAATGAAGACGGTAATGTGAATATTTATGACTTCAATATTATGATACACTCACTCAGATGAATGATACAGAAGGCGTATTCAAAACGATTGTTGAAATTTTTTTTCTGTTTTTAGGATTTCCAATATATTGCTTTAAAATTTTATAGATATCATAATCATATTCTCCTGTAGTATTCGTATTTTCAAATTCATCAAACTTTCCAAGATAGCACCACTTATCAAAAATGTGTGCCTCCTCTATTCCTGATTCGTAATTTTTCTCTTTGACAAGAATTGGTCCCTGAAAAGGCCACGATTTTAGTTTCGTTTTGGCAAAAGCGAAAACAAACCGCGCATTAAAGAGAGTAGGGCCCTCCTTCTTTTTACATGCACCCTTACACCACCCAAGTTGATATGCAAAGCATCCCCCCTTTGTTTTTTGTATTCCCAAATACTTGTCGCAAAGGCTGTATTCTTTCACCAACTTCACTGCATGTTCTTTTGCTTGTTTTTGACTTTTAAAAATTCCCAAAACATTTTCAATTTCTTCATGCTCTATTTTATCAATCCTTTCATTCTCCAATGTGAAATATCCGTCCTCATTAATTTTCTTTTTTAAGATTACCATGCTCTGCACTTTTCGCAGCTTTCTATTATATAAAGGCTGCATTTTTTTGATAAGTTCTGACTCGAGGAGTAGGGCGCCTAACTCCCCACTCGTCCTTATCGTTTCAATTCTTTTTATTTGCTGCGAAATTTCAAGTTCTCTTCCTGAGTCAACGTCTCCAATAAAATGTGAAAGCACCCGCTCCTTTATATTCACACTCTTTCCTATATATAGTGGTACTTCCCCATCCCCGTAAAAAATGTATACCCCAGCTGACTCGGGAAGAACATCAATATTATCTGCTGGCAGATTGAGTGGAACTGCTGGTTTTTTAATTATACTTTCGTATGCCTTAGTTAGAGCTTTTTCAGAAACAACTTTTGGAAGAAGTTGTAAGAAGTCCCACATTACTTTTGCGTCATCAAAAGCCCTATGTCTTCTTTTGCATTTGATGCCAAACCTTTCAATAATACTATCTAAATTATGATGCGATGCTTGTGGGAAAAGTGTGCGAGATAATTTTACGGTGCATAATTGTTTTGCAGAATATGATATTCCTAATTTTCTAAATTCACTTCTTATAAAGGAGTAGTCAAAACGCGCGTTGTGAGCAACAAATATACAACCATCAAGCATCTCAGCCAAATCGCTTTTTATCTCTGAAAATGAAGGAGCATTTTCAAGATCATCGTTGGTAATTCCAGTAAGATTCTCTATAAATGGGGAGATTTGTCCTCCTGGATTTATAAGTGTTTCAAATTTTCTTACGACTTTATTCTTTTCAACTCTTAGAATTCCAATTTCAATAATTCGGTCGTACGGAGCGCTTGCCCCCGTTGTCTCAATATCTATCAAAGCAAGGTTGTCAAAAGTCATACGTTGTGAGGAAATACAGAATAAGCTTTTGTAGAATTTGTGTCAAGCGAGCCATACAATTAAAGTACCATTCCGCTACAATTAAGTAGTGAAAAAAACCAGAAAAATTATAATTCATTATTTGGGAAAGTATTTAAAAATATTTGGCTGGGGCTTCTTTACTACTCTAGTTGCACTATTTCTTCTTCAACAAATTGGTAAAGTTATAACTATCCCTTCGCATGGAGCTTGGGGAATATTTCATTACTATATTGGTGCGAAATATATTAAAGAACTAGGATACTTTGATCTTTATTCTTGTGCATTAAAAACTCATTCTCCAACACTCCAATCCATAAAAACGGTTCGGAATCTTTATACATATGAACTCGTCCCAATAAAAAGTCTTAAGAATTGCCCAACCGAAAAGTTCTCCAAGGAAAAATGGAAAAGCTTTGTTACTGATGTACAAATAATTACAAAGAGGGCACCTTCTTCATATTGGGAGTATGTATTCACAGATAAAGGCTTTAACCCTCCTCCATTCTGGACTGCAATTGCACAACCAATTGCAAATGTATTCTCACCAAACAACCCAGTTGTCTATTTTTTCTTATTCAATCTCGACATCCTATTCATATCCTTAGCGTCACTTATAATTGTTCATTTTTATGGGAAAAAGTTAGGACTTGTAACATTTGCTTTGTCCCTATTTTACTTTGGTACTGTAAACACTCTCACAAACAATTTTATACAATTTGCATGGTATCCATTAATCGTTACCTCCCTACTTTGCTGGCAAAAAAATAAATACGCTTTAAGTGGAGTAGCGCTCGGCTTTGCATCCGGACTCCAGGCTTTTCCGGCACTCTTTGCAATACCTGTTTTTTTACTACTTCTTTCATCTTTGCTATCCGTACATAAAGAGAATGCTAAAAAATCAATTACATTTATTATTACTTTCCTGTCAGTACTAATTTTCTGCTTCTTAATTGGTGGAGTAAGTATAGGAAAGATGTCAATTTGGAAAGAGTGGAACAATAAAATAACTATCCACAAAGAATATACGAAAGGTGAAATATTTAACATTGGTCTCGTCAACCTAGTTGGGACTTTTCTTTCATCAGAGCGTACAGCCTTCAATACGTATCGAGAAGACTATCCTTTTACAAAATTGAGAAATGAAGCATTAGAAAAAAACAAAATCCTATCAATAATAGCTGGAGCAATTGCCCTAGCCTTTGTATTGTTAGTGTTTTTTAAAACAAATCAAAAACAACCACTGACCTTTGGGTACTTTTTTCTTTATATCGCGCTCTGCTTGTCTCCATATTACTACCTGATACTATCTCTTATTCCATTCGCATTCTGGAATAACTCACCAAATACCAGAACGTTTGCACTATACGGAACTATAGTGTTATTTATTTTGCATGTAGTCTTATTTTCACAAGTTAGTTATGTTAGCTTTAATTACTTTCTCCATCTCATAAGCGAGATTTCAATTTTTGTATTCTTTTCGGCTCTTCTGGCACTTCTTTTTCTGGAAAATAAAAAAGGTCCAAGGCGAGATTAAGTAGCTGCTTTTAAAACGTTGAGCAATAAAAATTCTGGTGTTGGCTTTATAGATCTTCGCTCAAGAAGACATTCCTTTATTAAAAACTCCTCACCATCGGCACAAT
>CAZKYX010000038.1:0-9686 GCA_964557125.1 uncultured Gammaproteobacteria bacterium | reverse complement strand
CGTATGTTTTGGGCTGATAAAATTTTAGAAAATAGAGAGGGGGATGAGTGGGTCAATGACGCATGGACACCATCCGGAATCATTCACATGGGGGGACTTAAAGGTCCTGTTATTCATGATGTGATTTTTAAAGTTCTAAGGTCACAAGGGAAAAACGTAAAATACACGTTTGGATTTGATGATATGGATGCAATTGACGGATTGCCTACTCATCTACAGGAAAAATTAAGCGAATATATGGGTATTCCAGTTTGTAATGCGCCGTCGCCTGTAGGAGACGGAACTTTTGGGCAGTACTATGCGCAAATGATGAGAGATATGTTCAAAGCGCTTAGTGTTGATGCAGAAATTTATCTTGCATCTGACTATTACAAAAAAGGCGTATACGATGATGCCATCAGATTTGTTTTAGACAATGCCGACAAGGTGCGAAAGGTATATGCTGAAATGTACAAAAAAGATGTAGCCGTAACATGGTTCCCTTTACAAGTTGTATGTCCCAATTGTGGGAAAGTAGGGACAACGACTGTTACTGAATGGGATGGAAATGAGGTTAGCTTTGAATGTTCAAAAACAAAAGTAACATGGGCTCTGGGCTGTGAGTCAAACGGCAAAATTTCTCCTTTTGGTGGTAATGCAACAATGCCTTTCAAGGTTGAATGGGCAGCGAAATGGTGGACTTTTAAAGTAACAATTGAAGGAGCTGGAAAAGACCACGCATCAGCCGGTGGAACCTATGACATAGCACGAAAATTGGTAAAAGATGTATTTGGGCAAGAAGCCCCATTGTGGTTGCCATATGAGTTCTTTTTATATGATGGAAAGAAAATGTCCTCTTCAAAAGGACTGGGGCTTATAGGTCAGGAGTTACTCGAAGTATTACCACCAGAACTTGTACGATTTTTAATGATAAAAACACCTCCAAACACTGCTGTAGAATTTAATCCATTCGGAACCCAAATTATTCCAAAGCTGTATGAGGACTATCAGAAAGCAGCACTTGAGTTTGAAAATAATACGGGAAGCGATAGCGCTCGAGCATATGAGTTATCGCAAATTGGTGAGGCAAAACATGTCTCTCAATTTAGATTTCTAACACTTTCTCAGTGGGTGCAAATGCCAAATATGGAAAGTGAAATTGAGAAAGAAGGATTATTAGAATGGGCAAAGTATGCAAAAGTTTGGGTTGAAAAGTATGCACCCGAAAATGACAAGTTTCTCATTCAAAAAGAATTGCCGGACGTCTCCAGTTTAAGTGCTTCCCAAAAAGAATACCTAAAAAAGCTTGGTGAGGGTTTTGAAAATCAAGCAACCGCAGAAGAACTTCAGACATTTGTTTACAACTTATCAAAAGAAGTGGGACTTACTTCTCAGGATGCTTTTAGGGCAATATACACTGCATTTCTTGGTAAAGACCATGGACCAAAAGCAGCTTGGTTACTGCAAAGTTTGGATAAAGAGTTCGTTACAGAAAGACTCCAAGAAGCCTCTAAATAGTAATCTTCTTGTTAGGTAAATATTAAGTATACCCGTGGCTTTTTTGCTACAATTGGTTAATGAATAAGGTAAAAAAGTTTACCGCTAAAGTAAGAAAAACGATAAAGACATCATCTTTGGTGCTTGGAGTATTGTGGAAGGTAGATAAGTGGGTTTTTTTGGGAAATTTAATTGTATTTTCCATTCCCTCGATTATACCTTTCATCAATGCTTATATTTACAAACTAATAATTGATCTTATTGTCAGCTCTGTTCAAAGTACAAATCCAATTGATTATCATCAACTATTGATACTTCTGATTTTTAGATTTATGACATTGCTTATACAAGATGTTTCGTTTTCGATACAGACATATTTTGAGCAACTGTCATATTACAAATTTCCTGCTTATATCTATCAGCTATTTCTTTCTAAAATTGCAAGTCTTGATCTTCAATATTTTGAAGACAGTGAATTTAGCAATAAACTAGAGAAAATAAGAGATTCGTATACTTGGAGGCCGTTAAATGTAATCACATATAGTTTTTATACCTTTCAAAGTATACTGCAGGTTTTGATAGCTGTTGTTGCTCTTGCTACTCTTAATTGGTTATTCATAATAGTTGTGATTTTCCTAGCACTTCCTTCATTCATAACGCAAACAAATTATGCAAATATCGAGTGGGGAATTTGGAATGGGGATTCTCCAAAAAGAAAAAGATTTTATTATATTTCCGGACTTTTACAAAATGGTTTTAATATAAAAGAAATTAAGATATTCCAGATGGGTGGAAAATTCCTTGCCGAATTAAAATTTTTATATGCATCGTTTACCAAAAACAATTTAAAAGCAGGAAAAAGATTTCTATTTATCAATCTATTAATAAATTTATTTGCCACCAGTGTTTATATAACTATCGAGATATACATAATTTTGATGGCTGTAAGAAAAAGTATCAGCATTGGAGGAATTAGTTATTACACAGCTGTGATAAATAACTTTCAATCAGGGATAGGTGGACTCTTCAGAAATTCTGCCCAGATCTTTGCTCAAACTCTGTATGTGCAGGAATTATTTGATCTGTTGGATACTCCAACTCTTATTAAAGAAAATCCGAAAAGTGTAAAGATTGATTGTTCCAATGCCCCGATAATCGAATTTAAGAATGTATCTTTTACCTACCCTAATACAAAGGAAAAGATATTTGATAATTTTTCGATAACCATAAATTCAGGTGAACGTATTGCATTTGTCGGCGAGAATGGTGCTGGTAAGACAACGCTCATCAAGCTTCTTGCGCGTTTTTACGATGTTGATGAAGGGGAAATTCTGATCAACGGTATAAATATAAAAGATGTAGAATTATCGTCTTGGTATAGTACTCTCGGGATTCTTTTTCAGGATTTTGTAAGATACGAATATTCACTAGAGGATAATATCTATTTCGGGAAAATATGGGAGGAGAAGAATTTGGACAAGATTAAAGATGCAGCTAAGTTATCCGGAGCAGACTCTGTCGCACAAAGCTTGAAAAATGGGTATCAGCAAATGCTTGGAAAATCGTTTGAAGATGGTGCAGAGATTTCAGTCGGTCAATGGCAGAAAGTGGCTTTGGCACGGGCATTTTTACGTGATGCACCGGTTCTGATCCTTGATGAACCTACTGCTTCAATTGATGCAAAAGCAGAATCAGAAATATTTGAGAAAGTAGAAAAACTGTCTAAGAATAAATCGGTTATAATTATCTCACATAGATTTTCTACGGTTAGAAATGCTGACAAGATTTATGTCATTAAAAAGGGGAAAATTATAGAACAAGGATCACATGAAGAATTGATGAAGATTGAAGGTTCATATGCTAAGCTCTTTAAGTTACAGGCAAAAGGATACAAATAAATGATAAAAATTTTAGTTGCGACAAAGAACCTCGGAAAAATAGATGAGATAAAAAAAAATCTTTCAGATTTACCTTTTGAAATAGTGTCTTTAAAGGATGTAAATATTACCGACGATGTTGTGGAAGATGGTGCAACATATTACGAAAACTCTTTAAAGAAGGCGATGTTTTATGCAAAAAAATCAGGGCTTCCAGCAGTATCAGATGATGGTGGAATAGAGATTCAGGCTCTCTATGGGGCACCAGGAATAAAGTCTCGCCGATGGCTTGGATATGAGGCAACTGATGAAGAGCTTATTGAGTATATGAAGAAAGTGGCTTTAGAGCTCCCCGACAACAATAGAATTGCATACTTTAGAACGGTAGTGACCTTCGCCCTTCCCACGGGTACATATCATCAGGTTGAAGGAAAAGTAAAAGGACTTATTGCAAAAAAACCCCACTTGAAGATTTTAAAGGGATACCCATTTCGCTCGTTTTTCTTTATTCCAGAATTGAGTAAGTTTTATCATGAGGATGAATTGACGAGTGAGGAAGAGAAACTATATAATCACAGGTACATTGCATTGAAGCGTTTGAAAGTATTCATAAAAAGAGAGCTAGTAAGTAAAGGAAAGGATAAGACTAAAAGAGTTAGTGATAAGTCAAAGAAGAAATGATTAGTCAGTACAAGGATTTACTCTTTTGGCAAAGGGCTTTTGAGGTGCACAAGTTGGTTGTAGGAATATGTAGGAAGCTTCCGAACGAAGCAGTATCGAGGGTGCTGATAAATCAGATTATTCGCTCCGCAGGATATAAAGGCAAAGAGTATACTCGCATTCTACAAATTTCATTAGGTTCTGCAAATGAAACTGACTACTGGTTACTCGTTATTGCAGATACTTACCCAACATTTAAAAAGGATATTGATATAATAATAGAAAGAAACCTAGAAACAATAAAAATGTTAGCAAAAAGTTTACAAACACTAAATAAGAATAAAATTAGTTGACTTATCGTTTAATTCTTTTATTCTTTTAATCCTTAACTATGATTGACATAAAATTTATTCGAGAAAATTCGGAGAAAGTCCAAAAGGGAGCTGAAAGCAAAAATGTTTCGATAGACATGCATGGTTTACTCGCAATAGACACAAAACTTCGGGAACTCAATCAGCAAATTCAAGAGCTATATGCACAAAGAAATACAGCTGCAAAAGAACGCGATATAGAAAAAGGGAAAGAGATAAAGCTGCAACTTGAAGGTTTGGAAACCAACCAAAAAGAGTTGGATGAAAAATTGAAAAATTTACTTTCAAGTATTCCAAATCTTCCAAATGATGATGTTAAAATTGGAAAAAATGATACGGAGAATGATGTTATAAAAACAGTTGGTGAAAAGCCTTCATTTAACTTCAAGCCACTCGACCACGTAACATTAGGAGAAAAACTGGATATTATTGACATTGAAAGGGCAGCAAAGGTGAGTGGTGCACGATTTGCATATCTTAAAAATGAGGGCGCCTTATTAGAATTTGCACTGATTCAATTTGCCATGGACACTCTAATAAATAAAGGTTTTTTTCCAATTATCCCTCCAACAATTATTTCTAAAGAAACAATGAAGGGACTTGGGTATATGGAAAATGGTGGAGAAGAGGATATGTTTCATCTTCAAGACGAGGATAAAGTGCTTGTAGGAACGGCAGAACAGTCCATTGTGCCAATGTACAAAGATGAAGTCTTAGATGCTAAAAAACTTCCTATCCGTTATGTTGGCTATTCCTCTTCCTTTAGACGAGAAGCGGGTAGTTATGGAAAAGACACAAAAGGAATTCTAAGAGTCCACCAATTCGATAAAGTTGAAATGGTTTCATTTGTTGCAAGTGGGAAGGACGATGAAGAGCATGATTTTCTCCTTTCAATAGAAGAAGAGTTGTTTCAAAGTCTTGGAATTGCCTACCAAGTGATAAAAATGTGTACCGGGGATTTAGGTTTTCCGGCTGCTCGTAAGTACGACATTGAGGCTTGGATACCAACACAAGAGAAATATAGAGAGGTTACCTCAACATCTACAACAACAGACTTTCAGGCTAGAAGGCTCAATATTAAATATCGCGAAGGTGAGGAAAAAAATTATGTAAATATTCTAAATGGAACAGCCTTTGCTATTGGAAGAACACTCATTGCAATTCTTGAAAATTATCAGCAAGAGGATGGGAGCGTTGCTATACCAGAGGTACTACGAAAATACATGAATAATACTGATAAAATTTCCCCAAAAAGCATAAGCTAGTACATCTTGATTTATCCTGATATATCAATCCAAACTAAGTTTTTTGAACTGCCTTGTTTCATTGACAAGAAAAATAAAAAATTCATACATTAATAGTGAGAATTGATAGGAAAAGGGATAGTCCGCCTAAGTTTACCGTTCGCCTTTCTCCATTATTCATGGACGGCTCACGGAGCACATCACGGCGGATGTAAGAGAATGTAATTGCTCGAATCTCGCAAACATTCTCTAACAAGAGGAGGTGATATAAAATGGCAAAATCAGCAAAGAAAGTAGCAGCAAAGAAAGCTCCACCAAAGAAAACAGTCAAAAAAATGACTAAAAAAGCTCCAGCAAAAAAAGCTGCTAAGAAAAAAAATTAATCTTTACTAATGAATCTATTACAGACGTTATCCTTTACAAGAAGGTAGAGGGTAACGTCTTTTATTGTATCAAAAGGATGGATTCACTGCTAAAAGTATGATAAAATTAAGCTCATGTACATTCATGTACACCCATATCCATGCTTAATTTTGTTACTAAATTATTTGACTCCAACGAAAAAGAAATTGTAAAACTAACTCCGATTGTTAAGGAAATTAATCTTCTTGAAAAGGAAATATCAAAATTAAAAGATGCCGATTTTCCCAAGAGAGCTGAAAAGCTTAAAGAGAGGCTTTCATCAGGGCAAAGTATCTACTTAGTGCTTCCTGAGGCTTTTGCGTTGGCCCGTGAAGCTGCAAAAAGAACCATAGGACAAAGACATTACGATGTTCAGTTGATTTCTGCAATTGTATTGGCACAGGGAAAAGTAAGTGAGCAAAGAACTGGAGAAGGAAAAACTCTTTCTGCTGTTCCAGCACTGTTTCTCCACGCTCTTACCGGTAAGTCAGTACACCTCGTGACTGTAAATGACTATTTAGCAAGGCGTGATGCTGGCTGGATGGGAAGCGTGTTTGCTTTCTTAGGTATGAAGGTTGGCGCAATTATCAATGATGCCTCTTTTATCTTTGATTCCGAATATACAGAACCAAATGCAACAGATTATAGACTGGTTCATTTAAAACCAACTACTCGAAAAGAAGCGTATCAGGCAGATGTTGTATATGGTATTAACTCAGAATATGGATTTGATTATCTGCGAGACAATATGGTGGGCTCTCTTGATCAGCTTGTCCAGCGAGATCACTACTATGCAATTATTGATGAGGTAGACTCGGTTCTTATCGATGAGGCCCGTACTCCACATATTATCTCCATGCCGGATGCAACTCCTTCAAATAAATATTATGAATATTCAAAGCTTATCGATAAGCTTGCTCCTATTGATTACAAAATTGATGAAAAAAGAAGAACCGCGCACTTAACTGATCATGGTATCGCAAAAGTTGAGGCGATGTTTGGAATTAAGGATATCTACGAAAAAGATTTTGACACTGTGTATCATTTGGAAGCTGCATTAAAAGCCCAAACTCTTTATCAGAAAAATAAAGATTATATTGTGAGAGATGATCAAGTAATTTTGGTTGACGAATTTACGGGAAGACTTCTTGAAGGAAGACGACTTTCAGAGGGATTGCACCAAGCTATTGAAGCAAAAGAAGGCGTTGCTATTCAGCAAGAGTCAAAAACATTGGCCACTGTATCCTTGCAGAATTATTTTAGAAAGTATGAAAAATTAGCTGGAATGACGGGTACGGCAGTAACAGAGGCTGAAGAATTTCACAAGATATATAATCTAGACGTTATAAGCATTCCTCCTAACAAGTCGGTTGTAAGAGAAGATAAATCAGATTTAATTTACAAGACACGTGGCGCAAAGGTTGGCGCAATTGTAAGAGAGGTTGAAGAAGCTCATAAAAAAGGACAACCAGTGCTTGTGGGTACTACTTCAATTGAACACAATGAAATTATTGCTGAATATCTGAAGCGCAAGAAAATAAAACACGAGGTGCTTAACGCTAAAAATCATTTAAGAGAAGCACTTATTATTAAAGATGCAGGGCGTTTGGGCGCAGTAACAGTTGCAACCAACATGGCAGGAAGAGGAGTCGACATTATATTAGGAGGTCAACCTCCTTCTGAGTTTGATACACAGTATCAAAGTGCAGCTGGTAAAAAACAATATGAAAAGGAAAAAGCAGCGTGGCAAAAAGAGCACGATGCAGTCCTGAAGGCAGGAGGACTTTATGTTGTGGGGACAGAAAAACACGAGAGTAGAAGAATTGACAATCAGTTAAGGGGTCGTTCTGGTAGGCAGGGAGATCCGGGAAGGTCTGTATTTATTATTTCTCTTGAAGACGATCTCATGAGAGTTTTTGGTGGAGAGCAAATCGCAAATCTTATGACTCGATTTAATTTCCCCGAAGACCAGCCATTAACACATGCACTTGTTACTAGAGTTATAACGCAAGCGCAGGTAAAGGTGGAAGGATTTAACTTCGAAGGGCGCAAAAATACGGTCGAGTACGATGATGTACTTAATAAGCAAAGAGAAATTATTTATGGAATGCGACGCTCGCTTTTGGAAAGTACTGATAACAAGCAAGAATTCATCTTGCAACGCGTTGAACAGATTTTGCAAAACATTGTTGAATTAAATCTTGCTTATTCTGAAAATGAAAATCCACACAAAACAATCGTTGATGAATTTGTAAATATTATTCCATTTGATGAACATTCTCAAAAACATTTATTAGAGCAACTCGCACAGCATAAAGAAAAAGAAGATGTTGTTACATTTTTAACAGGGATTGCTCGTGAAGTGTTACAAAAGAGAACTGAACAATTTGGTGAAGAACTAATGAACGAAGTCATACGAATGGTGTCTTTACAGGCAATAGATAATTTGTGGATGGATCATTTAACATCTATGGAAGATTTACGTGTTGGTATTGGCCTTCGTGGATTTGCACAAAAAGATCCACTCGTTGAATATAAAAATGAAGCATTTGCGCTTTTTGAAAAACTAGTAAGTGGAATCGATGAATTAATTGCAAATAGAATTTACAAAGTGAGTATCGCAAGTGATGCTCTCACCCCACAAGTAACTGCTGTGGATTCAGGGAGAGCTGATACCAATCAACCAGAAAGTGAAGTGGGAGAGAAAAAGCAGAAAACAATAAACAATAAGCAAAGAAAAATAAACAAGAATCAAGAATCAGATTCGTCTCCTGCTAATAAGAAATTGGGTAGAAATGAACCATGCCCATGTGGCTCAGGCAAAAAATGGAAAAAATGCCATTACCCTGTTATTCCATAATCCTTGCTGGCGCCGCCCAGAGGGCTCTGCCCGGCGGGTGTGGCAGCGGAAAGAAATGGAAAAAGTGTCATTATCCTAAGTGATTAGCCCGTTATATCAAACTAAACTATTAATTTAGGTACCACATATATACATTTTTCCAGCCCCAGAATTTAATTAAATTCCAGATATTTGAATACCAAATTTGTTATAAGATTAAGTTTGTAACTACCCATTAGCGCATGGTTTTTCAAAAGGGAGCTGTGATAATATTTAGAAATGAAAGAAAGTGAAGAAGGTTCTCTAAAAAGTTGGTTCGTGCCTTTTACAACCACAAAGGCAATCTCCTTTGTTATTCTCATAGGTTTTACCGTCTACTTTAATGTATTTTTTAATGGTTTTGTCGGAGATGACAATGGACAAATACTCCAAAATCCGCTTGTTCATTCTCTTAAGAACTTTCCTCTTTTTTTCAAAGGTAGCACCCTATATCTTGCCGAAATAGGCCAAAGCGCAGGTCTTTATTACAGACCATTGATGTCCACTTTTTTTGCATTAATATATTCGGTTTCAGGACCTACTCCTTTTCTTTTCCACCTAGTCCAACTTACATTTCATATCGCAAATTGCATATTGGTATTTTTGATTTTTAGAAGACACGTAAATCTTGGGCTCACTTTTGTGCTAAGTTTGGTATTTCTCGTTCACCCAATTAACAATGAAGCTGTCGTTTATATATCAAATTTTCAAGAAGAGTTATTCGCATTTTTTGGATTGATGGCTTTAATAACTGTTAAGTCAAAAAGATTTATTTACG
>CAZKYX010000037.1:0-9968 GCA_964557125.1 uncultured Gammaproteobacteria bacterium | reverse complement strand
CGATTGAAAATCCTGACTGACTATCCATCGCATACCCCTCTATCCACCACCCATCTAGAATTGAAAAATTCAAAACTCCATTAAGAGCCGCTTTCATGCCGCTAGTCCCGGAGGCCTCAAGTGGCCTTCTTGGAGTATTTAGCCATATGTCAGATCCCCTGACTAACTGTCGTGCAATTAGAGGAGAATAATTTTCAAGATATACAACCTTTATTCTTCCTCTTAGTTCTTTTGAAATATCTATTATCTGTTTTACAAAATTTTTGGCTCCCTCATCTCCAGGAGCTGCTTTGCCACATTGGATAATCTGGAGCTTTCCATCCCCAATTTTTAGTAACCTTTCCAAATCAGAATAGAGAAGAAGTGGTCTCTTGTATGGCACAAGTCTTCTGGCAAGGGATATGGTCAAAATATCTATATCAAATTGTTCAGGTTCAGGAGGATTTTCTCTTTCCTCTTCACTACTAACTGAAGTTAAGTGATTGTTCACGTGATCCAAAAGTCTTCCTTTTTCGGACTGATGAGCACGCCACAACTCCTCATCGGGAATTTTATCAACTGCTTCTTTAAACACGCTAGGGTCGTGAATCCAATCGGGCAAGAATTTGTCATAAAGATTTGCAAGCTCAGTTCCTATCCAAGTCCTGTGGTGAACCCCATTTGTAATGGCTTTTATATGAAATTGCGGGAACATTGCTTGACTGACAAGACCGTGCTTTTGACTTACTCCAAATGCAACCCTACTCATGCTCATGCCAAGTATTGTTGTGTGAAGCTCGTGTTCTGATGCCAACTTTTTAATATGCCAAGGAAGGTTGTCGCCTGCAACCCTATGCGCGTATTCGTAGTCGAATTTATCATGTCCTTCAGGAATTGGAGTGTGGGTTGTAAAAACGCAAAGCTTTTTGACTGCTTCATCGTCAAATCCCTTCTCTGAAAGTAACCCAAGTGGAACAAAAGATGCATGACCCTCATTCATATGAAAAGTTTTAACGTCATGATATCCAAGAGAACGTAACATCTTAACTCCTCCAATCCCAAGCAACACTTCCTGATCAAGCCTTACATTTCCCGCATATAAATTTTGAGTTAGACTTTGTGCGTATTCTGAGTTATCTATAAAATCCGTATCCAGCAAATACACAGGTACAACAAAACCATCAATTCCAGTGATGTCATATCTCCAGACTCCTACGATCACTTTCTGACCCTGGATGGTCACCTCAACTCTGTTTGGGAGTTTTGTTAACTGATCATTTTTATGCCAGACAAGACTCTCGTAATCCTGTTCTCCTTCAGATGTTATGACCTGCCTATATGTACTGTCGTTGTAGACCAGAGATACTCCGACAACCTGAGCTTTCATGTCCGCACAAGAGCGCATTAGATCCCCTGCAAGCACACCAAGTCCTCCAGCATAGGTCGGAATATCCGACTCCAGCATAAATTCCATTGAAAAATAAGCACACTCGAGAGGTTGACGGTTTTTGTCCATAGGGCAGCCTGCCTCGCCAAAAGGCGAGTTAATTTAATTGTACTGTATTTTGGAAACCCGAAACAAGAAGCGGAGTATCAAGAAATGCAAATTATTCTTGTGGTCCAGGTGGCATTAGTGGGGGTAGATCTGAAAAGAAAAACGCTATTTTTGGTTTTGGTACACGGTCTTGGAGGATAGTACGCGCCTCATCTGCTACGAGAACGTCGTCCAATCCAGAACTCAATACTATGCCTTGCTCTGGTGATCCATCTTTACTATAATTGATTACTTCTGCAGCAATCCATTGCCCTGTATATCTGGGGTCTACTCGAATATCATCAATTCTAAGAGCTGAATTTTGTGGTTGACTATCGCCTTCTCCAAAAGTCATAAACCTATATTATCACCTGAATTTTAAGAGTCAAGTTTTCCAAGGAGGCTCAAGGAATGAAAGTATACAATTTTTTAGACAATAAATGATCCGATCGTGGAAGTTTTTGTCCGTTTTATTTGTATCAAGTATGAATCCGTACCCATGGACTAGTCCACTGTACCAAAACTTTTCAGTGTGACTTTCCTACTGAAACGAAATCCCAAACACTTCAGTGCACTAGAGGCTGAAGAATTTGAACGATGCGCTTCGGTGTAATTTTCCAACTGAAATGGAAATGGAGAACAGACTTTTTGTGTTAAAATACCCCTCATGAAGGCAGAATCGGGTCTTCCTACAGAATTTATTACAAATGACAGAAAGTTTTTCGAAAGACTTACTGCAGACATTCCGATTACGCTTGCCTACTATCCTGGATGCGGAACCGATGATGGACTTGAGCGTTATTTGCCGAATGCGACAATAGTTAATCTTGATCATGGCAAAGGCCAACACAAGCTAGAGCGTTTAAGAACCGATGTAAAGGTGAGAGGTAAAATAGAAAGGCCACCCTTCCCCTCTAACACATTTGATCTTGCATACGTAAAAGACGCACATTTATCTCGCGGTGAACTGAATGGTATTGTAGAAGTTATAAAACCAAATGGTCTTCTAATCTATAGTCATCACAATTGCCAAAATGTGGGAATTAGCACAGATAGAAAATTACCAGAGTTGCCAAAGCACGATAATGATTTTTGGACAACCCTAGATCACGAAGAACTTAAGATAACAGAGCTTGATTATTTCAACGAAATGATAACGGTATTTAGCAAAGGGAGAGAGAAATATAATATCTGAATGAACAAAGATAAAAGAAATATAGGATAAAAAAATCATGCCAAATGTTTGGATGGCACCTGGCGGGAAAAGAGAATTTCATGAAGGTCTTTTTGAATGCGCAAAGCGTAAAATAAAAGAGGAAACAGGACTTGAGATAAAAAATATAAAGATAAAAGTGACTGGAAATGGATACCTGAAAGATCTTGATCAGGAACTTTATTTTCATTTCTTAGTCGCAGATATTGCTGGAGGAAAACTTTTAAAAAATCCCTCAGACGGAGAACTTTCATGGCTTACACCAAAAGAAATAGCAAAGCTTCCAAATTTACTTTCTGAATTAAATTATATTCTCCCCTTTATTTTCAGAAGAAGTGACAAAGTTGTATCCTTCAAAGCAACTTATAAAAAGGGTAACACTCTTACAGATTTTGTTTTGGAATCCTGCACGTAATTCATATCTATAATTCACGTAAGTTAATTTTGCCCATATAAATTTTAGAACTAATATTATTGGAACAAGAATTAACCCATACCAAAAATTTAAACCATAAAGGGTACTTAGCATTGCTGCAAATCCCGCGAACACGAATGAGAAGATAAGAATTGAAAAAATAAAGGAAAACACACCTCCAAGATAAAATAACCAGACTGCTTTTGGATCTAATTGCTGCATAAAATTATTATACTTTCGTGAGAGATCAATCACAAAAGATGTTAACAAATATAAGGTCAAACTAGATTGACAAAAGGCTTATAGTGTGATATAAATCGTCAAATGAGAGAACAATTTGTCCGAGCATTACCAGTTGCCTCAACCTTTGGTTCTCTAGCTGTTGGAGCTAGTGCTTTAACTTACTTTTTAGCAGGTGAAGGAATGCTCAACAACGATGGAGTTGATTTCTCTGATGCACTTGCAATGCAAGGGCTAACAAGGGATCAATATAATGGAATAAAAGACTCTGTCGTCCCCCTTTCTCAAGCTCAGCACCATCTCGAATATACTGCCCCTGATACTAATTGCACAAGCGTTATAGGGATTTCGACCGGCTGCAATAATGAAAATTTTCCGGAAATTCAAATAGTGGTTTCGAGTCTTGATACAGCTGAAACAAACCTATTGCAGGCTGGCAAAACAGAACAAAATGAACTGTTAGAAAATGTGGAAAGATCCATCAAGGAAGACGCTGAAAAAAGGGCTCAGGACCCAAACACGGAACCTTTAACGTCAGCAACATATGTTAACCAGCGCCTTATTTTAGAAAATTTAAGAAAAGATCTAGAAGCCGAAGAATTAGCTATATCAACTGAAGCAAATAATAATACAAAGGGTAATTCCCAAACCAAAAAGGGAGAAATTGTAGGTGGAACTGGAGCTTTAGGACTAGTAGCGGGCATGATTTCAGGTATTTGGTGGGGCATTGACCGGAGCATTCAAAATGACAAGAAAAAGAAGCAGAAAAAGCGAGAAAATTAGCCGCAAGACAAGCTTAAGAAATACGAGGCTAAACCTCAATAACAACGGGGATGACTAGAGGCTCTCTTTTCATTCTGTAAAGAAGATTCTCGCAAGTTCTTTGGATAGTCTTTCGAATCGCTCCAATATTTGCCTTAGCTGATTTTTGGTTTAATTCAGAAAGTAATTCTTCATTTAGCTTGTTAACGAATCCTTCCTTCTCTGGAAATACAAATCCTCGAGCAATAATATCTGGTTTTGAGATTATTTTTCCGGTCTCTCCTTCTACTTCAACAATTACAATCATTATCCCCTCTTCTGAAATTTTCTGTCTATCCATAAGAATAAACTTCTCCATTTCCTCACCAGTTATTTGATCGACGTACACAGTTGCGAGTGGGATCTTTGCACCGTATCTAAATCCTGATTTTGTAAACAAAACTTCCTGTCCATATTCTGGCAAGACAACGTCTTGCTCCCGCATTCCTAAGTCCTTCATAAGTCCTCTGAAAGCCACCATATGTCTGAAATTTCCTCCAATTGGAAATGCGTATTTTGGACGGGTTAGAGTTGCCAAAAGCTTAATGTCATTTTGTGAACCATGTCCCGATACATGAAATTCATCTGACATATCAGAATGTATAACTCTTGTCCCTTTTTTGGCGATCGTGTCAATTAATTTATAAATATTTACTTCATTTCCAGGGATTGGATCTGCTGAAAATATAACCGTGTCATTTTTATCTATTCGAAGGGCTTTATCATTGTCATTTGCAACCCGTACAAGTGCTGATTCTTCTTGCGCTTGGCTTCCTGGGATAAGCACCATTACTTTTGATGGATCCATAGACATTACCTGTTGTGGTTTTACTTCCATATTTGCCGGTAATTTCATGTATCCAAGTTGTCGTCCAATATCTCGGGCCTTTATAAAAGATCTTCCGATAAAACAAACTTTTCTGTTAAATTTCAACGCCCCCTCTATGGCCTGGTTCATGCGAGAAATATTTGATGAGTATGTACTTACATAAACTCTTCCCTTTGTGCGTCTATACTCTGCCTCAAAACTATCAGAAATCTTCCTCTCAGACTTTGAGTGTCCCTCGCGCTCTGCTCCAAGACAATCAGATAACATGCACAAAACTCCTTCACGCCCAGTATCAGCGATGCCGTGCATATCAGAAGGCTTACTGTCAGGAGGTGTTAAATCAAATTTATAGTCACTGCCATGATAGAAATTTCCAACAGGAGTTTTTATAAAAATATTTGAAGTGTCCATAACACTATGAGTTATGTGAAGGAATCTAACCATAAAGACACCCAACTTAAAGTCTTTTTTAAATTTAACCTCAACTACTCTTTGGCTTAGACCAAAATCCTTTAATTTTTCGTTCGTAAAAGCAGCTGTTAAGGGTGTTGCATAGATCGGAAAAGAAGGAAGTTGTCCAATGACAAAAGGTACACCTCCAATGTGGTCTTCATGTCCGTGTGTCAGAAGAAGACCTACAATTTTTTTACCTTGAGAAAGTAACTTTTTTAGATGAGTTATGTCAGGGATTAAAAAGTCGACTCCCGGGGTGCTTGCATCGGGAAATCCCATTCCGCAATCAACTATTAGAATCTCGTTACCATATACATATAGATACATGTTCTTGGTAACTGACCCTATCCCTCCAAGAGGAAGAAGTGACAAGAAATTTTGCGGACCTGACTGGTTGTGTTGAGGATGGCTATTTGTTGTTGGTGGCGGCACGGGAGCAGGAGTTTGAATATTATTGTTTTCCATTAATGTTTAATTATACCCTAAAACTCATATTATGTAATGTTTGCCATTTTGTACGAAACGTATGAAAAACGTAATGAAACAAACGGTCCTTTTAGGGAGAATGTGGAAAGGCGCCCCTCACATCGTGAGGAAAGTCCGGCACATTCAGTGAATTGAATGGAGTTTTGAATACTTGGAGTACGACATGGCAGAGGCTTTGGATACTTTCGCCGGCACGAAAGTATCAGAAAAAGGACTCACCATGCACTGACGAAGCTTTTGATATTCTCGTTATTTACTATAAATTTCTGACCGTGAGGGATTTTACCCAACATCATGTAATATACCGTTTTTCTGACAATCCCCTGAATAACTCTTTGCAGTCCTCGAATTCCAGGGTCATATCCAAGGGGTCTAACAATAGCCTCAGGCCATACATCATCTGCTATCTCAAATTCTTGCGGTGTAAGCCCTGACTCTTTCAATACTTTTGGCAATACATAAGTCTTACCAATCACTATTTTTTCATCATCTGTGTAAGATGGCATTTGTATAATTTCCAAGCGGTCGATAACAGCAGTTGATATATCTTTTGTATTATTTGAGGTTGCAATAAACAATACTTGAGACAAATCTACCGGAAAATCAATAAAGTGATCCGTAAATGCTTTATTCTGCAATGGATCCAAAAGCTCAACTAATACTCCCATAATATCAGCCCTTGCCTCTTCACTTACCCTATCTATTTCATCCAAGAGTATGACTGGATTTGAAGTGCCGGCACGTCTTAATGCTTTAATTACATATCCAGGTTCACTATCTGAGTAAAGTCGGGATTTTCCACGAAGTTGGGAAGCAGAACCCATTCCTCCGAAAGGAATGCGCTCAATTTTTCGTCCCAATGCTTCTGCAATTGAGTATGCGATAGTTGTTTTACCGACTCCAGCAAGACCAACCAAGGATAGTATCGGAGCACGTGCAATAATATCCGATCCCTGTTGGCCGGCGCGGGCTTTTGTTAGTATCATGATCGATAAGAATTCAAGAATTTGCTCTTTTACAACCTCAAGTCCATGATGATTTTGGTCTAGGATTTGCTTTGCGTGTGCAAGATCAAGCATATCCTCTGAGTGCTTACCCCAGGGAAGTGCAGTTATCCAAGTGACGTATCTGGAAATAATATCGTATTCAGTGTAAAAAGAAGGTTGATCTTTGACTATTTTGAGCCTAGCTACCATTGCGCGGGCGGCCTGATCCAAGTCTTCTGGTAATTTATTTGCAGTTACCAAATTTTCAAGTTTTCCGATCTGATCAACAGGAGTAGTAGGCTTTTGGGCAGAATCCATAACTTAATTATATCAAGAAGTAAGAATAAAGAATTAAGTATTAAGTTGTATTGAGATATAATCAAGCCAAAGATGAAACTTCCACTTATTACATCTAGTCCCCATGACGGTGATTCTTTTGCCGAATTTTCACCACGCATAGCCCTGTCTCCTTGGCAAGTTGGAGAATTTTCGGACAAATATACTGCTGTAACGGCTTATCATCCAAATGCATTGGGAAATTTAAAATCCATAGTGTCACGGGGCCTTGGCAGTCTTAACCAATCAAGAGATTTGGAAAATTTTAAGACTATCGACTTTTGTGGCAATACTATCTGGAAGGCTGGACAAGAATTAACCAATGAGGAAAAGGAGTATTGTTTTGAAACGCATTGGGATCCGTATCACAACGAAATAAAGCGCTTGATTAAAGTGTCAAAACAAGAAGGATTTGAAAAAATACTTTTATGGGACCATCATGATACGGGAGACTATGATGAAAAAACAAAAAAACGGGACAAGAAGCAACCCGGATTTAACCGTATTATGCCAAAATTTATCGTTTCAAACGCAGATATTGCCTGCTCACCTGAGTTTTTAAGAAATATCCAAAGCTGCATTGCAAAAGAGTTTGGTTTGAGAACAAATGAAGTTGAGATTAACACTATTTTTAAAGGCGGTTACATCATGCAGCACTATGGAGATCCAAAAAATGATTATGGAAATAAGGTAGTTGGAATTCAAATCGAGTACAACCGCGGGCTTATCATGGATCAGGCAACACGAATTCCAAATAAAGAAAAACTTAAAGAATTCAATGAAAAATTTAGAAAAGTAATGGAAAAAGCCTGCGAACTACTTTAATCAACCTCTCCAGTCGTCTCTTTTTCCACCTTCGTATGAAGGTTTCTTATCTGCTGTTGATCTTCTTGGTCCAAAACTTCGTCCTCCAGATGGTCTTGCTGTGCCACCTGTCGGTCGTCCCCCACCGTATCCTCCACCACTAGATCTTCCTCCGCCACCAAAATCACGTCTTGGTCCGCCTGATCCTCCACGTCCTCCGCCATATCCTCCGCCTGAACGAGGTGGTCCGCCTCTGTATCCGCCTCCGCCTCGTGAACCTCCACGATCACCTCCACGGTCTCCTCTGTCTCCGCCACTTCCGCCCTCAGACCCCTCAGGTCTTGCAACAGGCTTATCAGCGTCTTCTCTGAATTTCATAGAAAGATTAATTCTTCCCATATCATCAATCTCTTTTACTCTTACTTTAACTTTTTGGTCAAGTGTTACAACGTCAGCTGGATCCTGAACATAATCCGTAGACATTTCACTTACATGAACCAGCCCCTCTTTACCTGGAAGAATTTCGACAAAAGCTCCAAAATTCATCATACGTTTTACTGTTCCGTCATATGTCTCGCCTGGTTTTACTTCATGAGTAAGACCTTCAATCCATTCAACAGCCTTATTTACAGATTCTTCCTCGACTGCGGAGATGCTTACTGATCCATCATCCTCAACGTCTACTTGAGCTCCAGTTGAAGCAATAATACTCTTAATCATCTTTCCTCCAGGACCGATAAGTCCTCCTATCTTTTCAGGATCGATTTTTATCATTTTAATCTTTGGTGCAAATTGGCTAACAACAGTTCTTGATTCAGAAATTGCCTTCATCATAACTTTTAGTATTTCAAGTCTTGCCTTTTTAGCTCTAACAAAAACTTCAGAAATCATTTCATCTGTAAGTGCATCCTTTTTAACGTCTAATTGAATGGCGGTAATGCCTTCTGTCGTTCCTGCAACTTTAAAGTCCATATCTCCTGCAAAGTCTTCAAGACCGATGATGTCAGTTAATATTTTGTATTTATCACCTAAAGTCATAAGACCGATTGCAATTCCCGCAACTGGATTTATTATTGGAACTCCAGCATCCATAAGAGCTAGAGTTGATCCGCAAGCGGAAGCCATAGAAGTTGATCCATTAGATGAAAGAACTTCACTGACTACTCTTATTGCATAGGGGAATGTCTCAAGTGGAGGAAGAACTGCTTGGATTGCACGTTCAGCAAGCGCTCCATGACCAATTTCACGTCTATTTGGGCTTCCAATTCTACCTGTTTCACCAACGGAGAAAGGTGGGAATGTGTAGTGATGCATATATCTGTGAGTTTCTTCACCGTCTAGGGTCTCGACCAACTGGCTAAAAGATGAAGCTGCTAGAGTTGCGATTGATAGTACTTGTGTCTGACCTCGAGAAAAGAGTGCAGATCCGTGAACTCTTGGAATATAACCAACAGATGCGGTTATGTCCCTTACCTCATCGATCTTACGTCCATCAAATCTCTTTTCTTTTTCAACGATATTTTCGCGGATTATCTTTTTGAATACATAGTCAACAGCCTCAAAAATCTTCTTTTTATCAACTGTCTCACCCTCTTTTGCCTTTTTAGCTTCCTCAACTGCAATTATTTCAACGATTTTTTGAAGATCTCCTGAAACATTTTCGCCAAGTTCACCTTCAAGTACGTCAACTACATTTTTCTTGTAAGTCTTTTCAACAAGTGCGACATAGTCTGCTTTTGCTTCGTCAACAACTAGATCGATCTTGGCAACTCCAATTTCTTTTGTAATTTCATTTATGAATCCAACTATCTTGCTTCCCCATTCTCGAGCCATTGTTACTGCACTTAAAGCTACGTCTTCTGGGGTTTGGAGTGCACCGGCCTCAACCATCA
>CAZKYX010000036.1:6931-10535 GCA_964557125.1 uncultured Gammaproteobacteria bacterium | reverse complement strand
GTATTTATTGCGTCAACAAACCCTCTGATATTATTACCATCAATTTCCAAGACATTCCAATTAAAAGTCTCATATTTAAGACGAAGCGGTTCTAGTGGCATAACATCTTCTGTATTTCCGTCTATTTGAATATTATTTCTATCTATAATAAGTGTCAGATTGTCTAATTTATATTTTGGTGCAAGCATTGCTGCTTCCCAAGTATTCCCTTCTTGATGCTCACCATCAGAAGCGATGCAATATACTTGGTAGTTTTTCTTGTCCAATTTTCCGGCGAGTGCTATACCAATGGCTTGAGACAATCCTTCACCAAGTGGTCCTGAAGTTGTTTCAAGACCTGGAAGAGCTGTTCTATGTGGATGCCCTTGAATACGAGAATTTATTTTTCTCAAAGTTTTCAACTCTTCGATAGGAAAGTACCCAGCTTGCGCCATCGACACATATCTAATGGGGCAGATATGTCCATTCGATAAAATTAATCTATCGCGGTCTTCCCAGTCAGGACTGTTGGCATCGTGATTCAAGATATGAAAATAAAATGCCGTAAATATATCAGCCATTCCAAGCGGTCCTGCTGAATGTCCGGAACCTGCTTCAAGAAGCGTTGACATAAGAAGCTCGCGGGCTTCAACAGCCTTTTCAAGCAATTCAAATAATTTTTGTTCTGTTAATTCATCCATATGTTCCGTTCGCTACATTGTTTTTAAAGTATTCTCTCCCTAACTATAACCTACAACCTGCAACCCGTCGGGCAGAGCCTCTGGGCGGCGCCTACAACCTCGTTAATCCCACTTCCATACTATCAGCAAATCGGCGACGTTGGAAGGGAGGTGGTCTGTAATTATTCCATCGCCTATTTTTTCAAAAAAAGTAAAGCTGTCATTGTTGTCTAAATATTCTTGGGCACTGAGATTTTGTTCTGACATTTTCCTTTTACTTTCACTATCAACAAGCGCACCAGCAGTAGATGAGTTGTCCCATCCATCAGAATCAAATGAGCAGAAAAGTGTATTTTCGGGAAGGTTAATAAGAGCGGATAGTGCAGCTTCTTGATTTCTTCCTCCTTTACCGTCTCCTTTGGCAGTTACCGTTGTCTCGCCTGCTGCCAGAAGGAGTTGCCCTCGCTGGGTCTTTTCCAATAGTTCAAGGGAGGCATCTCTTGCTTCTCCTTGGAATTTATCGCTATAAATTACAACAGGTATTCCAAAGCTTTCAGCTTTTTCTTTCATGGCAGCAAGTCCAGTCAGATTTGAAAGAACAATATGATTATGTACCTTCTCAAAATACTTGTCATCCTTTGGATTTTCAATGAAAGATTCACGTTGAAATTCAGGCAAGTGGAATTTTTCAATGAGCGTCATAGCATCATCAATGGTTGTATCATCCTTTGCTGTTGGACCTGAAGCAATGTATGTTACGTTATTTCCAGGGACATCTGAGAAGATGAGTGTTGCAACTGTTGCTGGGTATAAAATTTGTGCAAGTCCTCCACCTTTCACATCAGATAAGTGTTGTCTAATTTTGTTCATTTCTATGATGTTAGCTCCTGACTTGAGAAGTGCTTTTTCAATGGCAATTTTTTGCTCTACAGAGACGCTATGAGGGTGCTCAAACATTGCGCTCCCGCCACCGCAGACGACAACTAACATCAAGTCTTTTTCAGTAAGATTTCCATATCGGGTTATTACTTTTTGTGTAAAATCTACATTTTGTTGAGACACGACCGGATGGGTTCCTTGTGTAAATTGAAGTTTCTTAAAATCTTGACCAACAAGATCAATGACATATCCCTCCTTTAACCAGTCACCCAAAATATCCTCCATAAGCTTTGCATTGCCGGCGCTTCCTTTACCAAATCCGATAAGATACACGTTGTCATAATTGTTAAGGTCATACGATTCATCAAGAATGGTAAGAGTGTTTTCGGATAAACGGAAATTTTTTCTTATTGCATCTTCAGGTTGGATTGATGCAAGTGCAGCATCTATCACTTCTAGAAGTTGTTTTCTTTGTGGTGTTACTCCAAGAGAGTCGGCATTCTTAACTAACATAGGGCAGTAGTGTAATCAGTTTAGCGTAATTAGGTATGTAATGGAAGTGTTTTTCATATGTAAGCTGGTTATTTTAACCATAAGTGAGGTGTGTTATAATATTAGAAGGAAAAGCGGTACTTTAGCGTAAGTATTATGAATAAAAAAATTCTATTCACACCCTCACGCAAAACCTATATAAAATAGGTTTTACTCTCCGCTTTGTCCAAATAGCATGGACGATAGAAAAAAATACATCAATAAACTTGAAGAAACCTCGCATATTACCTCAGAAGAGGCAAAAAAACTCTTGTTAGATGAGCTTAAAACAGATCTTCAAGCCGAAATGGCTAAAGAGATAAAAGAGGCAGAAGCAGAGATAAAATTAACCGCTCACAAAAAAGCTCAGGAAATATTGGCCGATGCTATAAAGCACGGTGCTCTCGATTTCCTTCCTGAATACACCATATCAGTTGTAAAAATTGAAGATGAAGATATGAAGGGAAGAATTATTGGAAAAGAAGGAAGAAATATTCGTTCTTTTGAAAATGCTACCGGAGTTGATGTTGATCTTGAGGAAAGAGGATTAATTAGAATCTCAAGCTTTGATGCTGTGAGAAGAGAAGTTGCAAGACGAGCGCTTGAGCTTCTCATTCGTGATACCAGAATCCAACCGGTAAGAATTGAAGAAGTTGTAGAGCAGCAAAAAAAGGAAGTAGATAAAATTCTTTTTGAAGAAGGAGAAAAACTAGCTCATGCAGTTGATGCATACAATATTCATCCAGATCTTATCCAAATGCTTGGAAGATTTAAATTTCGTACCTCTTTTGGGCAGAATCTAGTCGTTCATACTCTTGAAGAAACGAAAATCGGAATGCAAATTGCCTATGAAATTGGTGCAAATGTCGAGACAGTAAAATTGGGATGCCTATTTCATGATATCGGAAAAATTGTAAATGATAAGGAGGGAAGTCATGTAGACTTGGGAGTTGAGCTTTTGAATAAGTACAAAATTCCACGAGAAATTGTAAATTGTGTTGCTGAGCATCATGAGGACCTACCTTTCTCCTCAATTGAGTCAATGATTGTAAGTACGGCTGATGCTATATCAGGTGCAAGGCCTGGAGCAAGACATGAAGATTTGCAAGATTACATGAAGCGTCTTCGCGATATGGAAGAAATAGCGAAGCATTATGATGGGGTCGAGGATGCATATGCTTTTGAAGCAGGACGCGAAATTCGAGTTGTTGTAAATCCCGGAAAACTTGACGATGTTGAGACAACAATTTTGGCACGTAAGATAAAGGAAGAAATTGATAGAAAAGTTATTGTCCCAGGAGTTGTAAGAGTTACTGTAATCCGAGAATTCCGCGTTACCGAGCCAAAAGAATAATCCTAATTTCCCTTTTTTCCATTCGTCATTGCGAGTAAAACGACGCAATCTTTTATTTGTCATTCCGGGCTTGGTCCGGAATCCTTTAAATTCAAGTTTGAAATTGTTCTTTTTCCCGCAAAAAGAACCAAAAGCTCTTGTCATGCTTCGCTCCCCGTATTTGAAATTAAATTGCACTCAC